>JAUWBB010000291.1 GCA_030605195.1 Bacteroidota bacterium | reverse complement strand
CTTTTCCTGAGTTCTTCACCCGTTGGATTGATCAGTTCTGTTGGGAATGGCCCTCCACCAACCCTGGTGCAATATGCCTTGAAAATGCCAATAATCTCTCCAATTTTGTTTGGAGCCACACCCAGACCTATGCAGGCTCCGGCACTAACAGTATTAGAAGAGGTAACATACGGATACGATCCAAAATCAATATCGAGAAGAGTCCCCTGTGCACCTTCGGCAAGTATTGCCCTGCCCTCTTTCAAATAATTATTGATCAAATGTTCACTGTCAACAATATTGAATTTCTTTATGGTTTCGATACCTTCAAACCAGCCTTTTTCATAGTCGGACAATTGATAAGAAAAATCGTAAAGTTTTAGAATTTCCTGATGTTTTTTTACCAGGGAAGTGTATTTTTTTTTGAAATCCTGCCCGATAATATCTCCCACCCTGATTCCATTACGACCGGTTTTGTCCATATATGTAGGTCCGATTCCTTTTAAAGTTGATCCGATTTTTATTTTTCCCTTGGCTGCTTCGGATGCCGCATCGAGAATCCTGTGGGTCGGAAGTATTAAATGGGCCTTTTTCGAAATAATAAGATTTTCGCTTAAGTCAATTCCGAGTTTTTTAATGGAATCAATTTCTTCTTTTAAAATAAGTGGATCAATTACCACACCGTTTCCAATAATATTTAGTTTTTCCTTGTGAAAGATACCGGAAGGTATGTTGTGAAGGATATGCTGGATGTTTTTTATTTCCAGCGTATGACCTGCATTAGGCCCACCTTGAAACCGGGCAATAACATCATATTTCGGGGTCAGGAAATCAACAATTTTACCTTTCCCTTCATCACCCCATTGAAGTCCCAGCAATACATCGATTTTCATTATACTGATAATTTCTTGAAAAATAGCGCGTGAAGGTACAATTTTTTTTACCAAAATGAATGGATATAAAAGAATGGTGGATAAAAAAAATTCCTCGATCGGGGGATTTTATATGAAATATTTTTTAATCTTTTTTTGTTTTTTTGGGACTTGAATTGGTTGTCCCATAAATGTATAAAGAATGATATAATGGTTTGAAGTTATTTAATTCACAGGCTGTCTTAATGATTTCATAGATCCGGGGATCACAAAACTCAATAACATTACCGGTTTTGGTATCGATTAAATGATCATGCTGACTACATTGATAAGCTTTTTCAAATTGAGCAATATTTTTGCCAAACTGATGTTTAACAACGAGGTTGCAATTTAATAGAAGTTCTATTGTGTTATATAAAGTAGCCCGGCTAACCCTGTATTTTTTTTTCTTCATAAAAATGTACAATGATTCAATATCGAAATGCCCGGTTCTTGAATATATCTCATCAAGGATAGCATACCTCTCAGGAGTCTTACGGTGTCCCTTCTTTTCAAGATGCTCTGTGAATATCTGTTTTACGGTTTGTTTTGTATTTTCATTAATCATAATCAGTCTAATTAAAGATAACAAACCAAAAATATATATATTTTTTTTAAAACCGTATGTAATTTAGAATAAATTTAAAGAGACTATTCTTCGATGGTTTCAACGCGGCGGACGGAATCTATTCCTTTGATTTTTATGAGGTTCATTATTAGATTATTGAGGTCTTTGGTGTTATGTACATAGAGGTCAAATATTCCTTCGAAAATACCATCGTGAACTTCTATATTGATGGTACGCATGTTTATACTTAGTTCCTTCGAGATCAAATTAGAGATTTCGTTAAACATGCCAATTTTATCAATTCCCATTATCCTGATTCTGGTGAGAAAGGATAAAATTTTATGGGTAGTCCATTTAGCTGATACAATATGGTTTCCTTCGCTTGACATTAATTTGATGGCTTTTGGGCATTTTGATTTGTGAATGACAATGTTTTCGTTAGGGGTTTTATAGCCTATAACGTCATCACCGGGAATTGGATTGCAGCATTTCGCTATGGTATATAATGACTCTGTTTTGTCGATATTCTCACGTAAAATAAAAGGTCTTTTAAAATCGAACTTTTCTTTTTCCACGGGTTTAATTTCAATATCTTCTTTGTTTTCTTCTGATTTAGCGGATTTGGAAAACTGAAGCTTCCAGTATCTGATCAATTTTTTCTTGGTCTTTTTTCTAAGTACTTTTTGCAGATCGTCCAGTGAAATCAGACCGGTTCCAATTTTGCTGTATAACTCATCTTTGTTTAGAACTTCGTAGGCGGGAAGTAACTTTTTAAAAATCCGGGAACTGGGCAGCAAATTGAATTCCTTTAATTTTAGTTCAAGTATTTGTTTACCTTTTTCAATTCTGTTTGTTGTTTCAGCTTTAAGGGCATTTTTGATACTGGATTTAGCTTTTGCTGTTTTAGCGAATGTTAACCATTCAGACTGGGGTTGCTGTTTGTCGGAAGTGAGTATTTCAACCTGATCTCCGCTGTTTAACATATGGCTTACACCAACCAGTTTATAATTCACTTTTGCACCAATTGTTTTATCTCCAATTTCGGTGTGAATATCATAAGCAAAATCAAGAGCTGTCGACCCTGTTGGCAGGGTCTTAATATGGCCTTTTGGAGTGAATACAAGAATTTCAGAAGCGAATAGATTCATTTTAAAATCATCCAGAAATTCCAATGCATTGGATTCCGGGCTTTCAAGCATTTCACGGATTTTCTTGATCCATTTATCCAATTCACGTTCTTGATTACTGCCGGTTTTGTATTTCCAATGGGCAGCATATCCCCGTTCAGCGATTTCGTCCATTCGTGTTGATCTTACTTGTATTTCTACCCACTTCCCATGGGGACCCATAACAGTGCCATGGAGGGCCTCGTATCCATTTGCCTTTGGCTGGCTTACCCAATCCCTGATACGGTCTGGCTTTGGAATGTATATATCGGTAATTAAGGAATAAATGTTCCAGCATATCGTTTTTTCCGGAATTCTGGACTTGGGCTCAAAAATAATCCGAATGGCAAGCAGGTCATAAACTTCCTCGAAGGGAACATTTTTTCTTTGCATTTTATTCCAGATCGAAGCAATGGATTTGGGCCGGCCGTTTATACTGAACTTTATGTGGTTTTTATCGAGTTTTTGAGTAATTGGAAATGAGAATTGATTGATGGTAGCTAAACGTCTTTTTTCGTTGTCTTTAATTTTCTTTCCGATTTCATGATATATCTTAGGGTGATGGTATTTCAAAGACAGGTCTTCAAGTTCGGTTTTTATTGCATATAAACCCAGACGATGGGCAAGGGGGGCATACAGGTATGTTGTTTCACCTGCTATTTTCATCTGCTTGTTGGGGGGCATGGAGTCGAGGGTGCGCATGTTGTGAAGCCGGTCAGCTAATTTGATGAGGATAACCCTGACATCGTCGGAAAGAGTAAGCAGTATTTTCCGGAAATTTTCTGCCTGCAGTGAGGATTTTTGATCAAACACCCCGGCGATTTTTGTTAAACCATCAATGATAGAGGCAATTTTTTCACCGAAATGATTTTTAATTTCCTCCAGGGTGTAATCTGTATCTTCGACCACATCATGTAATAAAGCGCACGTTATCGATTTTGCACCCAGGCCTATTTCGTGAGTAACAATTTTTGCTACAGCTATCGGATGGATAATATAGGGCTCTCCTGACTTTCTCCTCATGTCTTTGTGAGCTTCATAGGCAAGATCAAAAGCTCTCTGTATCATATCCTTATCCCCTTTTTTATCACAGCGGGCACAATGCCTGAGAAGATCAGCATATTTCTCACGAATATCTTTTTTCTCTGCAGCAGTAAGAATCGACATAATTAATAAGAATATAAATTGTTTTTACAAAGTTAATCAATTTTAAAATCGGTATGACTTAAAAAATTGTTACCAATCAAGTTTATTTGAAAGAATGGATATAATGATAAATGGAGAAATGGCTGCACGCCGACATCGTCGGACGTAGCTGACTAAGTCGGCCGGAGTCCGAAACGGGCGGAAGCGGGGAATGTTGGAATAATGCTGCCCTGTGAAACACCCGTGAAATAATCCCGAAAGTTCGGGATTCCGGCTTTGCCGGATTTCACTGGGTAAATAGTGGCCAAGTCCTGCCTGCCCTGTCTGCTGACAGGCAGGCTCTTCGAGGTTCTTTTAGTGGTAAAATTTGCAATCGCCTCGACCCCGTTTAACCCTGACAGGATTTATGGAGGAGCAAGGCTTGTCGGAAGAATAGGGAAATAGGACATGGGATTTATGGATATACAAACTGAAGAACATGAGGAAACACCCGGAGAGAATTTCGGTGTTATCAGAATGCGACGGCAGGTGATCAACTCCAACTCTTATGTAGGAGGGATCTTTACATCACGCATCGGAATGAATGGAAAACATAATTTCGCATATGGTGTTGATGGAATATTCAGACTTTTCGGGGATGATTATCTAAATGTCAAATTGGCT
>JAUWBB010000227.1 GCA_030605195.1 Bacteroidota bacterium | reverse complement strand
ATGCAAATTTTTTCATATGGATTTAAATAAAAGGGGTTGGCAATGGGCTCTCCTTCTATTACTTGCATTCATCTGGGGTACCTCATTTATCCTAATGAAAAAAGGATTGGAATCGTATAACAATAACCAGGTTGCAGCCTTCAGGATGTTTTTTTCGTTTATCATTTTTCTTCCTGTAATTATCAAACGGATAAAAAAGATCAATAAGAAAAATATAAAACCGCTTTTGTTGGTTGGTTTTGTAGGTAATATGATCCCTGCTTTTTTATTTACGAAAGCACAAACCCAAATTGACAGTTCTATTGCAGGGATACTCAATTCCCTGACCCCACTGTTTACCCTTGTCATCGGGATATTTTTATACAAAAGCCATGTCAAGTTAATTAATATTATAGGACTGATTCTTGGTTTTATAGGAGCCATGGGGTTAATTTATAACGGAAAGGCTGATTTCTTGAAAGGAAGTCATTGGTATGCTGTTTTCGTGGTTATCGCGACACTCTGCTATGGGATCTCGGTAAATGAAATCAAATACAAATTGAAGGAACTCGATGGTGTTACCATTGCAAGTCTGTGTTTTTTCTTAATAGGCCCGGCAGCAGGTATTATGTTACTTTTCTCTGACTTTTCAGTAGCCCTGAATACGGAAAATTATTTAAGAAACCTTGGATTTATTGCTATTCTGGCTCTTTTTAGTTCAGTTATCGCGGTTACATTATTTAACATCCTGATAAAATATACATCAACTATCTTTGCTGCTTCAGTAACCTATATCATTCCAATCTTTGCAATATTATGGGGTATGTTCGATGGTGAAAAAATCACCATTAATGAAATTTTGTGGAGCTTTATCATTCTTCTTGGTATATACCTGGTGAACAAGGAAAAAATCATTTCCATTTAGTATTTAAAATTCCGATACATTTCAATACGATTCATGAGCAAGTCAAAACTAATCCTGTTCTCTATTACCAGCAGTGTTCTGTTAAGTTTAGCATGGACAAGTTGGTTTACTGGTTTGATATTGATTGTAGTGTTCATCCCTTTGCTCATTGTTGAACATCATTTTTATGAGAACAGAAATAACCATGGTTCCAGAAAGGTTTTCCTTTATGCATCATTAACATTTTTTATCTGGAATATTCTATCTACCTATTGGATATATAATGCAGCATTTGTTGGGGTTGTTGCTGCCGTAACTGTGAATACCCTTCTGATGTCTGTGGTATTCTGGTTGTTTCATATCACTCACAGAAAACTCGGAAATTCTTTTGGATATTTCGGCTTAATCGTTTACTGGATAGCTTTCGAATACATCTATTTAAATGCCGAAATTTCATGGCCCTGGTTAAATCTGGGAAATGGTCTTTCAAAAGACATAATTTTCATTCAATGGTATGAATATTCCGGAACACTTGGTGGAACTTTATGGATACTGTTAACCAATATTTTGCTTTTTAGATTTTTGCTGAATTATTCAGCGCTTGTAAAATTCAGGGAACGGGTTATACAAGTGTCAGCTTTGGTTATTTTGATATTTTTTCCGATGCTTTTTTCAGTGATTACTTTTATGACCTATGTAGAAACCACAAACCCCTGTGAAATTATAATAATACAACCCAATATTGATCCATATACTGAAAAATTTGATGGTTTAAGCAATGAAGAACAGCTTACCATTCTTTTACATTTTGCCGATTCCCTGGTTGACTCATCAACTGATTATGTCATTGGTCCGGAAACTGCAATTGATGATAACATATGGGAAAAAATTATACATCAAAACCGAAGTATTTTAAGAGTTCAAAGGTTTGTCGATACTTATCCCCAAACAAAATTCCTTGTCGGTATTGTTTCCCGAAAAAATTATGAGCCCGGCGAAAAACCTTCACCTACAGCAAGAAAAATTATTGATACAGATGCCTATTATGATGTTTACAATGCAGCTATACAAGTAGACACAACTGATAAAATTCAATTGTACTATAAATCAAAATTAGTGGTCGGAGTTGAGAAAATGCCATATCCTGAATTATTCCGTTCCCTTGAGAAGTTAATTCTAGATCTGGGGGGGACTACGGGCAGTTATGGAATCCAGGAGGAGAGAACTACTTTAAATGATCCTGTTGGAAAGGCACGGATAGGAGTTGCAATCTGCTTTGAATCGGTTTATGGTGAATACGTCACCGGTTACATTAAGAATGGCGCCAATCTATTTTGTGTAATTACAAATGATGGCTGGTGGGGAAACTCAGGTGGTTACAAACAACACCTTACATATTCAAGTCTCCGGGCCATCGAAACGAGACGTAGCATTGCACGTTCAGCAAATACCGGGATATCTTGTTTCATAAACCAAAAGGGAGAAATACTGCAAAGGACCAAATGGTGGGAGCCTGCTGTAATCAAAGCCACACTAAATCTTAACGACAATAAGACCTTTTATGTACGTTATGGCGACTATATTGGTCGAGTTTCCGGTTTCTTTGCATTGATAGCCATTGCATATACTCTGGTCAATGTGTTAATCAAAAAAAAGTAAACTTCGCGAAAACTGTAACAGGGAAGATGGCGAAATTGCTGTGTGTTTGTAAGTATGAATTATGAAGTATGAAGTCCCCCACCAAAAGAATTGGAAAAAAAGAAAAATAACTAAATATGGATATCTCTAAGATACAGGCAATTGAAAATTTAGTTATATAAAAGTAGGTAGTAAGTAGGAAGAAAGTTAGTGGGTTAGTAGGTTAGTAAACCTGCCAGGGTCCGTGGGCAGGCTTGCAGGAAAGGGTGACCTGTCTGCCCGCCGTAGTATGCGAAGGCGGGGCAGAGTTTGAGACTGAAAGTTAGTGGGTTAGTGGGTTAGTGAACCTGCCAGGGTCTGTGGGCAGGCTTGCAGGGAAGGGCCACCTGCCTGCCCGCCGTAGTATGCGAAGGCGGGGCAGAATTTGAGACTGTGAGATGGGGAGAAGAGGAGACCAGGCGAAAGAAGGGGAAGAAAATTGAATAATGAATATCGAATATCCAACACCGAATGAAGAATGAAAAGAGAATGGTGCCGAAACTATCGAATGACAACCTAATTACGCGAAGGCGTAGCCTGAGCTAATTTGCAACCTTAAGAAATATTTTTTGTCTTTATTACGAAACCCCTGAAACGTTAAGTGAAGGTTCAACTCGATATACATAAAGATCTTTTAGAGCTCTGCAAAGCTGGAAACGAAAAGGCTCAGTTCCGTTTATACAACCTTTATGCAAAGGCAATGTATAATATCTGTTTCAGAATGATGAATAATCGTGAGGAAGCTGAGGACATGTTACAGGAAGCTTTCGCAGAAACCTTTCAAAAGCTAAACACATTCAGGTATGAATCCACTTTTGGAGCATGGATAAAAAGAATAGTCGTAAATAAATGTATCAACCGGTTAAAGAAAAAAAAGGTTGAATTGGAATTGGAAGAAAATATACACGACAACCGGGAGGAAGAAGAAGAAGAATATGTCGATTTTGAAAATATTAAGTTAAATGTAAAAAACGTGTATAATGAAATTGAAAAATTACCAGCGGGATATAGGATTATTTTTAGTTTATACATTCTCGAAGGGTATGATCATAAGGAAATAGCCCAGATATTAGGTATATCGGTATCAACATCCAAGACCCAGTACTACCGTGCAAAACTAAAAATTAAAGAACAATTAATTGAACGAAATGAAGCAAGACAAGCTTGAAAAATTCTTAACAGAAAACCGGGAGAAATTTGACCTGTACGATCCTGATCCTGAATTATGGGACAAAATAAATCAGGAAAACAGAAAAATATTAACCGGCAGGATAAAATGGAGATCATTATTATGGAAAGTTGCCGCTGTTGCCGGTATTTTCATGATTTCATTCCTGGTATTTGAATTGATCCATTTTCAAGAGTTGAAGACAGCCTGGAAAACCGGAAAAGAAAAGAAGGAATTAAATATTCCGGAGCTGCAAGAAGCTTCAATCTATTATTCTTCTTTAATTCAAAGCCAAATGCAAAAGGTTCAGCCTCTCTTGTCAACATATCCTGATCTGGGTTCTGAGCTAAACCGGGATTTCTCGGAATTAGATAGTATCTGCCTCGAATTAAAGCAAGATCTGAAAGATAATGTATCAAATCAGGAAGTTATTGAGGCTCTTATTCAAAATTACCGTATTAAACTCACTATACTCGAAGATCTTGTGAATCAATTGGAAAAATCAGACCAAATCCAAAGCAAAAAAAACACAAATTATGATTTATAAGGGTATCTTTCAAATTTGTCTTTTCCTTACCTTTTTAGCCGGGAATCTCTTCTCACAAACTTTCTCGGAAAGCGCACGCATTGAAAAGGTTTTTAAAACCAGGCCATCTACAATGGTTGATATTACCAATAAATATGGTATGATTCATATTGTACCCTGGGAAAAAGACTCTGTACGCATCCTAATCGAATTATCAGTAAGATCATCCAGTATTTCCAGATTAGATAAAATCATGAATAATATTGCTTTCGATTTTACTGATACGGATTATTACATAATAGTAAAAACCGTGTTTGGGAAAAAGTATAATAAGTTATTTGACGAATTGAGGAATCTTGCCGAAACATTTATCCCCGGTAATAATGTCGTGAAAATTGATTATACTGTTATGATGCCTGAGGATAACGAACTCAATATCCACAACAAGTTTGGTGATATATATATCGATAATCATTCAGGAGACCTGAATCTGGTCTTATCAAACGGTGATTTAAAAGCCAACGATCTGAATGGTAATGTTATTATCGACCTGAATATGGGAGATGGGGTGATCAATTATATTAAAAATGGCAAATTAAATATTTCCTACTCTGATTTGAGAATTAAAAATGCAAATGAATTAACTCTTGTTACCCGAACCTCAAAAATAAACATTGATACGGTTAATAATCTGAAGATACATTCCAGGAGAGATAAATACTACATCGAAAAATCAACGAGTATTTCCGGAGAAACCTATTTTTCAAATTTATGGGCCTACGATCTAAGTAAGGATCTGAACCTGATCCTTAAATACGGAAGTCTGAACCTTGAATCTATTCATAACGATTTTTCCTTTCTTAATATCAATTCAAATTATACCGACCTGAGTTTAGTTTTTGAAAGGGATGCAGCTTATCAGATTGATATTTCCCACAAGAATACCAGCCTTACCTATCCGGACTATCTTGGAAAACTTGAAAAAAAAGCCATAGACGTTAAAGAAAAGGAATTTATGACCTATGGCAGAATAGGGAACAGGGATAACTCATCCAAGGTTAAAATTGATGCCATAAAAGGCACCATAAACATCGTCCATAAATAACAAACACGATAAACATGCAACCTGTTTCTTTTTAAATTGTCTTTTAAAAGGAATTTATAATTAAAAATTTCAGCATAATGAAAACACAGATATTGATTTTACCTTCAATGCTTGTTGTTATTGCTCTTATTTCATGTTCATGTGAAAATATTTTTTTCAATTGTATTCATG
>JAUWBB010000077.1 GCA_030605195.1 Bacteroidota bacterium | reverse complement strand
CAATAATGTTGGTTATTGTATTGAAGTTTTCAATTTCTCCCAACGATTCTGCAATGCCAAATAATATCTTCCTGTTATTTATTTTTATAATAATCCTTATCCCTAATGTTGCAAATATTTCATCAGTTATTTGAATTAATTCCACTTCATTAATAAGGGCATTGCTGCCTATTACATCAACATCACATTGATAGAATTCTCTGTATCGTCCTTTTTGAGGACGATCAGCTCTCCAAACCGGTTGTATCTGGTATCGCTTAAACGGAAATGTAATGTCATTTCTATGCTGGACAACAAATCTGGCAAAGGGAACAGTAAGATCAAACCGCAATCCTTTCCCGCAAATCCTGCCGGCTAAGTAATTCGGGTTTCTATTGTTCAATTCTTCAACAGAAAGTTTCGAAAGGAAGTCTCCGGAATTCAGTATCCTGAATAACAATTTATCGCTTTCTTCCCCGTATTTGCCTAAAAGGGTGGTAAGGTTTTCCATAGCAGGTGTCTCAACCGGCAAATAACCATACCTTTGAAACACCTCCCTTATCACATCAAAGATATAATTCCTCCTAAGCATCTCAAGAGGCAGGAAATCACGTGTCCCTTTTGGTAGTGAAGGTTTCTGGCACACTTATTAATCTTATTTACTTGATAAATTGAATGGATAAAGGATAGTTGAATTCTTCTCCATTATTCGCTCTGATACTCGCGATAATAATAAATATAATATTAATAATACCTAAGGCAATTAGAAGGAAAATACCTATAATCAACAGTATAAGAACAGCCGATATAAACATGTAAATGGTCCAGGAAATCTGAAAATTCATGGCTTCTTTCCCTTGCTTATCCACCCATGGGAGTTCTTCCTTTTTAATAGCCCAGATAATAAGGGGCCCTACAATATTTCCAAGGGGAAAAATAAACATTGCCAGGGCTGCCAGATGACACAGCATTCCCCAGGTTTTTTCATCGCCTGTTAAAGATTTGGTTTCAGTCATGATTGGGTTGTTATTTATCAGTTAATATCTGGCCAGCCGTTTAAAATCCCGTCCCAAAAAACCGTCGGGCCGTTTTGGGTTTATAACATGATAATTGAAGAAATAGATTTTGGCGTCATCGGCGCCAAATATAATTTTATAATTCCTGCCGGTTTTTCTTTGCCCTTCCGGACCTACCTTATGCAGGATTACTCTGTTTTGCTGTTTATTTTTGATGGCATTTTCGATATCCTGATGAGATACGATCTGAACTTCATAGGGATAAAAGTCTTTAATCCTGGATATAGTATTTACCTCTTCACTTAAATCGTCTTCTGCAACAAGGAATACTTTATCCTTTACGGTTGGTGCATTTTGATTATAATACTTAAGATAACGTAATGATGTTACCGTAGGATCTTTTGCAATCAACTTAACATGTTCCTGGATAAACCGTATCATTATTCCCAGCTTATATATATATATCATTTCATCACCCTCGGAATATGAAAGCGGGATCGAGCAAAATTCCGGCATCTCAGCAATTGTTTTCACCTTGTCACCCAAAATAAGATTCAGAAAATTGTAATATACATTTTTCTTATCCCGTTCAAAACTGGTCTGGGTTAACACCAAAAAAGAATAAGCAGAATCATATCTTTTCTTATTAAAATCATCAATAGAGATAAATTCAAAATCTGTAATATTCCAATGCTGCTCTATTGCTTTTTTTATATACATATTATATCCTAAGAAAACTCCATCTTCTAAAACCACCAGTGTTTTAGAATTCATAAATATTTCAACATCCCTGGCGGTTGGAAATGGTGCCTGAGCCATCAGGTTAAGGAAAAATGCATTGAGCATAAGGTTAAAAATTATTTTTTTCATTTTGTAATGTTTTTAATTAACAGGAAAATAAATCGGATTTCTCTCGTTAAATTGTCGTATATATAAAAACTTTAACTGCTTTTTTTTTCTTTTACTTAAGCTCATGTACTGATCATGCAATTCCGGATCACGCATAAGCGCAAAGGCCACACTTTTGATATCATATTCCATTACCTTCCCCGAATCAAATTCAAGAATAAACTGCCGCATTTCGGTTTTAGCATAGGGAGTACTCCTTGAGGGATGGTAATAATAATCATAATAACTGTACCGGTAATAGTAAGGATCGTAATAGCGATTTTCATAAGTGGTAATGTTTGCAACAAAATGACAAATGCCCCCAACAATTGTTATCCTGTGGAAATCTCCGCTAGTTTGGTAATATAAAACACCATTCCGGGAATATCCCCAAATGTTATCTGTTTTAATTTCCTGTCTGACACCAAACCGGTCGTAATAATAAATGATATCCTTTGCCAGTACTTTTCTGAAAAATTCCTTATTATTAATATCAACCGGTGTTAGTATACGCGATTTAGCTATAGGCCTATTATCTTTTACCTGCTCGAAATTAAGAAATAATCCTTCCGTGAATTTAAAATCATGAGAATATTTAACTAAACGGGTAGAATCAAATTGTGCAAATGCACTCCTACATATCAAAATTAATAATATTATGCTTCCAATAATCCTCTTCATAATACACTCCCGTAATAATCCTGGTTTTTAACAAAATTAATTTTTTCTTGCCAAACCAAAAAAATAATTTTCAACAATAATCTCAATATATCTGAAGTAACTATTCACTTTTCAAGAGTCTTTTTTTTATATTCAGGTTAATTGTTATCTGTTATAAGTTATACGTTATATGTTATTAGCTACTATACCTTAACGAAACAAATTATTTCCAATAGCCTTGGTATTTGATTTGGCGTGTATAATTAGATTAAACATAGTATTATGGTTTAAATATATAACTTAATATCATACTATATAAAATTTTATCCTAACAGTTTTATTACACACCTTTTAGCTGTTCTCAAATAATTTACCCTGTCACGATGCTGTCGAATGTTTCCATCCGACAGTTAATGATATGGCAAGATTTTAATTGCTCCCGGATTCAATGTCAGGTGGAAATCAGCCTGAGGCAGACAGGCACCTGACATCATGTAAATAAATAATTACCTTTTTTATCATATATCTCTTTGTATTAAATGGTCGCGAAAAGGAAAGTGATAAAGCATTCTTTTTTTCAGCGGGTATGGATAAATACATCAGTAAACCGTTTTAAATGCACGAGTTGGTCCGGAAAATGAAAAATCTTTTTGATGATTGTGAAAGGAATTGAGGCGATTTTTTTCGAGGGAATTTCAAGTTTGAAAAAAATATAAAGCACTGGTTATAGACCGACAGTTAACAAAAAAAAGATCCGCTGGATCCCCTTTTTGTTAATTGTCCTTTTTTTTATTTTGCTCCGGCTACAATATCCTCCAGCATTGCTGTTGTTAAGGATTTTGGCCTTTCAATCGCGTAACCCAATGCACGGTCCCAAATAAGGTTGGAAAGTACACCAATCGAGCGACCAATACCAAACAGAACCGTATAGAAATCATATTCTCGCACACCGTAAAACCATTGAATCACACCTGATTGGGCATCAACATTCGGCCAGGGATTTTTCGCCTTTCCATGTTCCCTCAGGATGTCCGGAACAACGTCATACAATAAGCTCACATATTTAAAAATCGGATCATCAGGCAAGTATTTCAAGCAGAAATCCCTTTGTGCTGTATAACGCGGATCGGTTTTTCTTAAAACTGCATGTCCATAACCAGGTATTACCTGTCCCGAGTTTAAGGTATCCCAAACAAATTTCTTCATTTCTTCTGTTGATGGCACCTTGCCTCCCATGTTTTCAATTACGTCTTGTATCCAGCGTAATACCATTTCATTTGCCAGTCCGTGCAATGGCCCGGCTAAACCATTTATCATTGCTGAAGTAGCATAATAAACATCTGATAGAGCACTTCCTACAAGATGACCCGTATGAGCGCTAACGTTTCCGCTTTCATGATCGCTATGTAAAATAAAATACAACCTCGACAAGTCATCATAGGGTTTATCAATTCCCATCATATGAGCGAAGTTGCCACCCCAGTCTAAATTTGGATCTGACGGAATAATATCACCATTTTTGTATTTCTTTCTGTATATATATGCTCCAATTTCAGGGAGTTTTGCCAAAAGGTTTAATGAATCCTCGTATGTTGAGTCCCAATACACCATTTTACTGATCCCTGACTTATATGCTGCGGCAAATTCTGATTCTTTTTGCATTGAGAGAATTGCAGCGGAAAACATAACCATTGGATGACTATCGTCAGGCATGGCATTAAGTACATCAAAAACATATTGGGGAACAGTCTTTCTTTTATTAAACTCATCGGCAACTTCTTTCACTTCAGAATCGGATGGTATATCTCCTGTTAAAAGCAGATATATGAACCCTTCAACATAGGGCGCTTCAACCCCGGGAGGTCTTGGCAGTTTTTCAAGAACTTCCGGTATGGTATATCCTCTGAACCTGATTCCTTCGATCGGATCCAGATAAGAAATATCGGTTACAAGGCATTTTACACCCCGCATACCACCAATTGCTTGTGCAATAGTTACATCACTGATTTTTTCAGTTCCATGTTCCTTCAGGAGCTTAGTTGTTCTAGGTCTCCATTCGTCAATTTTTTTCGATAGTGTTTGTTTTAATGTGGACATTTGAAATGGAATTTATTTAAATTAATTAAATTTTTTTATCCTAATAAAGATAAGAAGCAAATCATTAATTTCCTAATGAAAAAATATATTTAGAAACATAAAATGAGGAAAAGTGAGAAGTTAATAGTTATAAGTTATAGGTTAATAGTTGAAAGTGAGAAGTTTATAGTGTATGGAGGGGTAGATTATTTAAGGAACTTAAAATCCCTTCCAATAAATCTGGCATCCTTACCTAAAGATTCTTCAATCCTGAGTAATTGATTATATTTTGCAATCCGGTCAGAACGTGATGCTGATCCGGTTTTAATTTGGCCTGTGTTTAGTCCTACAGCAAGATCTGCGATGGTAACATCCTCCGTTTCACCTGATCGGTGGCTAATTACTGATGTAAATGAATTTATAGTGGCCAACCGGACTGCATTTATAGTCTCTGTTAATGTTCCGATCTGATTTAACTTAATCAGGATCGAATTAGCTACTTTTTCATTTATGCCGCGTGTCAATCTTTTTACGTTTGTAACAAACAAATCATCACCCACAATTTGCACATTTTTTCCAATTAATTTGGTAAGTTCCTGAAATCCTTTCCAGTCATCTTCATGCAAACCATCCTCTATTGAAATAATCGGATACTTTTCTGTCCAGTTTTTCCAGTAATCAACCATTTCAGATGTAGATTTGTCTTCACCGGTTGATTCGAAATGATATACTTTCCTTACCTCATCGTAGAATTCTGAAGCTGCCGGATCGAGAGCAATCCAAATATCCTTGCCTGCCGTATAACCAGCTTTATGAATTGCATCAAGTACAACCTCCATGGCTTCCTCATTTGAATTCAGGTTTGGAGCAAAGCCACCCTCATCTCCAACATTGGTAGAATGACCTTTTACTTTTAAAACAGCCTTTAAATGATGAAATACTTCCACACCCATTCTCAGCGCCTCACTGAACGATTCCGCCCCAATCGGCATAACCATGAATTCCTGAATATCAATTTTGTTATCGGCATGTTGACCACCATTCAGAATATTCATCATCGGTATGGGTAAGGTATTAGCACTAATTCCCCCAAGATACCGGTAAAGCGGTTGTCCGGTTTCTTGCGCGGCCACCTTAGCAACAGCAAGCGACACGCCAAGGGTTGCGTTTGCTCCCAGGTTGGATTTATTATCGGTCCCGTCCAATTCAATCATGGCAGCATCGATAGTGCCTTGATTAAATACGTCATACCCGCGCAATTCTTCATTCAATATACTATTTACATTGTTTACTGCTTTCAGCACACCTTTACCTAAATAGTAATCTTTATCACCATCTCTTAATTCAACTGCTTCATGCACACCTGTTGAGGCTCCGGAAGGGACAGCGGCTCTGCCTATATAGCCGGTATCGGTAAAAACCTCAACCTCGATGGTTGGATTTCCTCTTGAATCCAGTATCTGCCTGGCATGAATTTCTGAAATGTGTCCCATATTTTTTTTATTTTTTATCAGATTTCTTTGGGGGTTCTGGTGTTGGATCAGTCTCTTCAATTTCCTCTTTAACTTCTTCTGCACTTTCTTTTATTTCATCCTCAACAATACCGGTTCCGGGTTCTTCAGAAGTTGCAACGGTATCAGTTTTTTCTTCATCACGTGTTTCATCTGACACTTCAGGGATTTCATCCACAGAAACATCAGCAGTTAAAGTTTCGGTAACAGGTTCGGTTGATTTTTTCTTTCCTACCCGTCTTCTTCTTGTTGTTTTCGCCTTTGTTTCAGTTTTGGCTGCAAGCATATTTTCATTATAGTCGACTAATTCAATAATGCACATATCGGCATTATCCCCAAGACGATTTCCTGTTTTCAGGATCCGGGTATATCCACCGGGGCGTTCAGTGATTTTTGGAGAAATCTCCCTGAATAATTCAGTAACGGCATATTTATTTCTTATATAGCTGAATACGACTCGCCTGGAATGCGTTGAATCTTTCTTTGATTTTGTGATCAAAGGTTCAATAAACATTCGTAAGGCCTTTGCCTTAGCTGTAGTTGTCCGAATTCGTTTATTTAAAATCAACGATGCAGCCATATTTGCAAACAGAGCTTTTCTGTGTGCACTCTTCCGGCTTAAATGATTAAATCTTTTTCGATGACGCATAGTATAAAAATCCGTTACCAGGTTTCATACAAATCTTATTCCTTTTCCAACTTAAACTTGCTGATATCCATTCCAAAAGTCAGGTTCATGGATTTCAACTTATCATCTAATTCAGTGAGGGATTTCTTTCCGAAATTCCTGAATTTCAATAAGTCATTTTTATTATACTTTACCAGGTCGCCAAGTGTATCAACTTCAGCGGCTTTAAGACAATTTAATGCACGAACTGACAGATCCAGATCAACAAGTTTGGTCTTCAGTAATTGTCTCATATGAAGAATTTCCTCATCAAATTCTTCATTTGCAAACTTTTCATCAGAATCAAGTATTATTTTCTCATCTGAGAAAAGCATAAAATGATAGATTAAAATTTTAGCGGCTTCTTTCAAAGCATCTTTCGGATGGATTGATCCATCGGTTTGAATTTCAAATATGAGTTTTTCATAATCGGTTTTCTGCTCAACCCGATAATTCTCTACCGAGAACTTTACATTTTTAATTGGGGTAAAAATGGAATCAAGCGCAATTACTCCAAACTCTGTTTCACTGGGCATGTTTTCTTCTGAGGGCACATAACCTCTACCCTTATTAATGGTAATTTCCATTTGAAGTTTTACATCTTTCTCCATCTGGCAAATTACATGATCAGGATTCAGGATCTCAAAACTGTTTAAAACCTTTGAAAGATCACCGGCCTTGAATTCCTCCTGTCCGGTAATATTAACCATGATTTTTTCGTTTTCGATATCCTCAATTTGTTTTTTGAACCGGATCTGTTTTAGATTCAGGATAATTTCTGTTACATCCTGGATTACGCCTTTAATGGTAGAAAACTCATGATCAATCCCGTTGAATTTTATAGTGGTAATCGCATATCCTTCAAGGGAAGCAAGCAAGATTCTTCGAAGGGAATTACCAACCGTTATACCATACCCAGGCTCCAACGGACGAAACTCAAACTTTCCAAAAGTACTGTCCGCTTCGACCATTATTACTTTGTCTGGCTTCTGAAATGCTAGTATTGCCATATAAAATATAAATATTTATTTAGAAAATAGTTCAACAATTAATCGCTCTTTTATGTTCTCCGGAATCTCTTCTCTTTCCGGCACATTCAAAAATTTACCTTTCAATTTATCGCGGTCCCATTCAAGCCACGAAACATTTGCATACCGGGCTGATTCAAGAGATGAAGTAATGACTTCAAGCGATTTGGATTTTTCGCGTACTCCAACAATATCATCAGCTTTCACTGTATATGAAGGAATATTAACCACAATGTCATTAACAGTAATATGGCAATGAGAAACCAATTGTCTGGCACCGTTTCGGGTAGGTGCAATACCAAACCGGTAAACTACGTTATCCAAACGTGATTCAAGCAACTGTAATAAAACCTCACCTGTAATTCCCTTACTCCTCGAAGCTTTCTTAAATAAATTCAGGAATTGTTTTTCCAAGATACCATAAGTATATTTTGCTTTTTGTTTCTCCTTCAATTGGATTCCATATTCGGATGTTTTCTTCCTTCTTTTATTTGTTCCGTGCTGTCCTGGAGGATAATTTTTCTTTTCAAACGACTTGTCGGGTCCGTATATAGGGTCACCAAATTTCCTTGCAATCTTACTCTTTGGACCTAAATATCTTGCCATATAGTTTGTTTTATGAAATTTTTTATTTCGTGTTAATTATAATCAGATTTTTTTTCAACATTAAATAAACTACACTCTCCTTCTTTTAGGGGGTCTGCAACCATTGTGTGGAAGAGGTGTCACATCAACAATTTCAGCAACTTCAATCCCATTTGAGTGGATGGTTCGAATAGCTGATTCTCTTCCGGTGCCCGGGCCTTTGACAAACACCTTCACCTTTCGCAACCCCAAATCATAGGCTTTTTTTGCACATTCATCCGATGCTACCTGGGCAGCATAAGGTGTATTTTTCTTTGATCCCCTGAAACCCATTTTTCCAGCTGAAGCCCATGAAATTACCTGCCCTGACTGATTGGTGAGTGTAATGATAATATTGTTGAAAGATGCATGTATATGGGCCTGTCCTATTGGCTCAACCTTAACAATTCTTTTTCTGGATGATCCTGTCTTCTTAGCCATAATTTAGTCTTTATTTTGTAGCTTTCTTTCTATTTGCAACTGTTTTTCTTCTTCCCTTTCTCGTTCTGGCATTGGTTTGGGTTTTCTGTCCTCTGACAGGCATACCGATTCTATGACGAATGCCGCGATAACAACCAATATCCATTAAACGTTTAATGTTCAACTGAACCTCAGAGCGTAATTCACCTTCGAGCTTGTATTTTTCTGTAAGAATTTTTCGAAGTTTGACAATTTGCTCATCTGTCCAATCGGCTACTTTAATGTTTTTCTCTACGCCTGCTTCCTCTAAAATTTTTCTTGCTGAACTTCTACCTATACCAAATATATAGGTTAACCCAATTTCTCCTCTTTTGTTTTTCGGTAAGTCCACACCTACTAATCTTGCCATAAGAATATGATGTTAATGTGTTTACAATGTATTTTTTTTATCCCTGACGTTGTTTATGCCTGGGATTTTTCTTATTAATAACGTATAAGCGCCCTTTCCTTCTTACGATCTTACAATTCGCACTTCGTTTCTTAATTGATGCTCGTACTTTCATTATTATCAGATTTCAATTATTTATACCGATAGGTTATTCTACCTTTGGTCAAATCATATGGGGTCATTTCAACCTTTACTTTATCGCCTGGCAATATTTTTATATAGTGCATTCTCATTTTACCTGAAATATGCGCTGTAATTATGTGCCCGTTTTCGAGTTCAACACGAAACATGGCATTCGATAATGCTTCGGTAATGGTCCCATCTTGTTCTATTGAAGGTTGTTTCACCATATATAGTTATTCTTTTCAGGTTTTTAAAATTTCATCGATGAAATCAAAAGTAGATAAAACATCCGGTTTATTGTGATTAACTGCAATACTAAACTCAAAATGCGCAGAAGGTTTTTCGTCCATGGTTCTGATGGTCCAACCATCTTTGTCTTGTTTTATGTTTTTTGTGCCTAAATTAATCATAGGTTCGATACAAATTACAAGACCTTTTTTCAATAAAATTCCCTTTCCTCTCCTTCCATAATTAGGTACTTCAGGAGGTTCATGTAAATCTTTTCCTAACCCATGACCTACCATTTCCCTTACTACTGAAAATCCTCCACTTTCAGCATGTTGTTGTATGGCATATCCAATATCACCCAGCCGGTTTCCAACAATCGCCATTTCAACGCCTATATATAATGCATTTCGCGTATACTCCAGTAATTTTTTTTTTTTCTTGTTTTATTTCTCCGACAGGAAAAG
>JAUWBB010000207.1 GCA_030605195.1 Bacteroidota bacterium | reverse complement strand
CCCTTATATGTTAATTATTTGAGAACGGCTAAAATAAATATCATGGCTGATGGCTCTCATTATGTTTTATGAATATTTAGTAAGCTTATAACCGATAACAAATAACTTATAACCTATTACAATTTAAAATTTCACTAATATAAAAATGTGACTCTTCAAAACTAAATTTGAACAAATTTTATTTCTACCTTACATTAAATCAGTTATAAATTTTTAATCAAATGGAAACAATAAAAAAGTACATCGAAGAAAATAAGCAAAGATTTTTGGATGAATTATTCGGATTGATAAGGATTCCTTCTGTAAGCTCTCAACCCGAGCATAAAGATGATATGGTCAGGGCCACAGAGTATATCGTTGAAAAGTTACTGGAAGCCGGTGCTGACAAAGCCGAGGTCTTTTCTACCGAAGGCCATCCTGTTGTGTATGGTGAGAAAATTATTGACACTAAAGCTCCAACTGTATTGGTTTATGGTCACTATGATGTGCAACCGGTTGAGCCATTGGACGAGTGGGACTCTCCTCCCTTTGAACCTGAAATCCGGGATGGAAAAATATATGCCCGTGGTGCTGATGACGACAAAGGCCAGTTGTATATGCATTTTAAGGCTTTTGAATTGATGGTGAAGACCAATACCCTTTCTTGTAATATTAAGTTCATGATTGAAGGGGAAGAGGAAGTTGGTTCAAAAAGCCTTAAAAAATTCTGTATTGAACATAAGGAGCTCCTGAAATCTGATGTGATTCTGGTTTCTGATACGACCATGATTGCCAGAGATGTTTCTTCCATTACGGTAGGATTACGTGGATTAAGTTATATGGAAGTGGAAGTGACAGGACCAAACAGGGATCTTCATTCCGGTCTTTACGGAGGAGCAGTTGCCAATCCGGTTAATGTACTTTCTAAAATGATCGCTTCCCTGACCGATGAGAATAACCATATTGCCATCCCTGGTTTCTATGATGATGTTCAGGAAGTTAGCCGGGATGAACGAAATGAAATGGCAAAACAGCCTTTTAACCAGGAAGAATATAATAAGTCAATCGATATCAATAAAGAAGTCGGGGAGAAGGGATACAGCACGATTGAAAGAATTGGTATTCGCCCTTCACTTGATGTTAATGGCATATGGGGTGGCTACACGGGTGAGGGAGCAAAAACCATTTTGCCTTCAAAAGCAAGTGCAAAAATCTCGATGCGCCTGGTTCCAAACCAAAAATCCAAAAAGGTTGATAAACTGTTTGAAGAATATTTTAAATCCATTGCTCCTGATGGTGTAAGGGTTAAGGTGACAAGTTTACATGGCGGTGAAGGTTATGTTTCTCCCATCGATACTGTTGCATATCAGGCAGCAAGCAAGGCTTGTGAGGATACCTTCGGCAAAAAACCAATACCGGTCAGAAGTGGTGGAAGCATTCCAATCATTTCCGATTTTGAGGGAGTGTTGGGGGTGAAGTCCATTCTTATGGGATTTGGTCTGGATTCCGATGCCATCCATTCACCGAATGAGAATTATCCTTTGTTTAATTTTTTCAAAGGAATTGAAACCATACCCTTATTCTTTCGGTATTTTGCCGAACAGTAAAACAACTCTCCGATGTCTCGATTCACCGGGTGACTCATAGTCACCCGGTGAATAAGTCTGGTTTTGATTACTCTAAACTCACAGATGAATCTGTGGATTAATTACGATGCTGTCGGATGTTTCCATCCGAGAGTTAATGATAATAGCTACGTTAACGATGCGAAAAGAAATAAACAATAAAAAATAGTATTTTATTGTATAAAAACAGGGGGGTATGTTTGAAAAATGTTAATAAAAATTCAGACTTTAGTAAAAAAAAGGAGGGGTCTGTAAAAAATATGTTATTTTTGGCTTTGAAATCAAAAATATTTATTTTAAAATGGCAGAATTAAGATTCAGGGCATTGCAGGAAGTTTTTTCCAGGCAGCCCATCGCAGTGGAAAATCAATCTAATGAAGTATCCGAATATTTTGCAGAAAGAGTTTTTGACAAACCAAAAATGCAGAAATATTTATCCCGGGAAGCGTACCTAAGTGTAACCAGGGCAATTGAAGAGGGTACGGCAATTCACCGGAAAATCGCGGATCAGGTGGCTTCGGGAATGAAGGCCTGGGCTTTGGAATTTGGTGCAACCCATTATACACACTGGTTTCACCCATTGACTGACGGAACCGCTGAGAAACATGATGGATTTATTGAATTTGGCGATTATGGCGGTTCGATCGAAAGTTTTTCAGGAAAATTGCTGGCACAGCAGGAACCTGATGCATCCAGTTTTCCAAGTGGAGGCATCAGGAATACTTTTGAAGCCAGGGGATATACAGCATGGGATGTGTCATCACCGGCGTTTATTGTCGGAGAAACCCTGTGTATTCCAACAGTATTCGTTTCATATACCGGCGAAGCTCTTGACTTTAAGACCCCCTTGCTAAAAGCTTTAGCTGCGATTGACAAGGCTGCAGCGGATGTTTGTCATTATTTTGATAAAAATGTTAACAAAATTATCCCAACCCTGGGCTGGGAGCAGGAATATTTTCTGATTGATACAGCTCTTTTTCAGGCCCGCCCGGATCTTATCCTGACTAACCGTACCCTTATGGGGCACCAGTCATCCAAAGATCAACAGTTAGATGACCATTATTTTGGGTCAATCCCGGAAAGAGTAGGTGCTTTTATGAAAGATTTTGAAATGGAAGCATATAAATTGGGCATTCCGGTAAAAACCCGTCATAATGAAGTGGCACCCAACCAATTCGAATGTGCTCCTATCTTTGAGGAGGTTAATCTGGCGAATGATCATAACCAATTGGTCATGGATGTCATGAAAAGAGTCGCGAGCAAACATAACTTCAGGGTTTTGCTACATGAAAAACCGTTTGCCGGTATAAACGGTTCGGGTAAACATAATAACTGGTCCCTGATGACCAATACAAATGTTAACCTGCTATCCCCCGGTAAAAATCCGAAAGGCAATTTGCAGTTTCTTACTTTCCTGGTATGTGTTGTTAAAGCAATATATGAGAATCAGGATTTAATAAGGGCAAGCATCCTTACTGCCGGTAATGCTCAACGTTTGGGAGCAAATGAAGCTCCCCCTGCTATTATTTCAATTTTTCTGGGTTCAAAATTAACAGCAACACTGGATGAAATAGTTGAAAAAGTTACGGATAGCAAGATGACACCGGATGAAAAAACAGAACTGAAGCTTGGAATAGGTAAAATACCTGAGATTTTGCTGGATAATACTGACAGGAACCGAACTTCACCTTTTGCTTTTACGGGTAACCGTTTTGAATTCCGGGCTGTTGGCTCATCCGCTAACTGTGCTTCGGCAATGATTGTATTGAACACGGCTGTTGCCGATCAGCTTAAAAAATTTAAAATAGACGTGGATGCAATCATCAACAAGGGAGTTAAAAAAGATGAAGCGATTTTTCAGGTTGTAAAAAAATACATTGTTTATTCTGAAAAAATAAGGTTCGAGGGAGACAGCTATAGTGAAGAATGGAAAAACGAAGCAGCCAAAAGAGGACTTACAAATATTACCAGTGTGCCTGAATCATTGGCCTTGTACCTTTCCCACAAGGCCAAAAAAGTGTTAATTGGCAATGGTATTTTCGTTGAAAAAGAACTGGAAGGCAGGGTGGAAGTTGAATTCGAAAAATTCACGAAAAAGATACAAATTGAATCACGTGTCCTTGGCGATTTAGCCATAAATCATATCGTACCTACTGCCATACAATACCAGAATACATTGATTGAAAATGTATCCGGTTTGAAAAACATCTATAACGAAGATGAATTTAATGAGTTAGCAGGAGCCCGGAAGGAATTAATAAAGGAAATTTCAGAACATATTTCTATTATTAAAGCAAAGGTTTATGAAATGGTTGAGGCAAGAAAAGTGGCCAATAAAATTGAAAATCAAAAGAACAAAGCATTTGCTTATGAAAAAAACGTTAACCCTTTCTTTGATAAAATAAGATATCATATCGATAAGTTGGAATTAATTGTTGATAATGAAATTTGGCCCCTTCCAAAATACCGTGAACTCCTTTTTACACGTTAATAATTAAATTACTTTTACTAACCGCAACAAAAAGGTTCCAGGTATGAAATTTTTTTTTCTGCTTACTGTATATTTTCTGGTTTTTTCAGTTCTTTCTTATTCTCAGAAGAAAAGGACCGAGAAAGCCGATGAGGCATATGATGCAGGAGAATTCTATGAGGCAATCGATCTGTATAAAAATGCCTATTCGGCAATAAAAGATAAACAGGAAAAAACCAGGGTGATTTTTCAAATTGCCGAATGCTACCGGAAAACCAACAATTCAAAACAATCGGAATTACGGTATAAAAGAGCTGTAAGCTGGGAATATCCTGATCCGATTGCAATTCTTCGGTATGCCGAAGCAAAAAAAATGAACGGGAAATATGAAGATGCCATTGATGAATTAAAAAGGTACAAACAACTTGTCCCGGATGATCCGCGATCAGATAATGGTATTCTATCATGTGAAATGGCACTTGAATGGATGGAAAATCCGGTTGGATATAAAGTTGAGGATATTAGATATTTCAATTCAAAAGGATTTGATTTCAGTCCGGCATATGCCCAGGAAGGTTATTCTGTTATTTATCTTACCTCATCCAGGGATGAAGCTACCGGTAACAAGGCTCATGGCGCAACCGGACAGAATTTTACTGACATTTTTGAGTCAAAAAAAGACCGTAAGGGGAAATGGAGTGTCCCGGTACCGTTGGATGAAATGATTAATACGGAGTTTGAGGAGGGAACTCCCTCTTTCACCGGTGATTATAAAACCATGTATTTTTCCAGGTGTGAGGTAAGCAAACGGAAGAAATTGGGGTGTAACATTTTTTTTGCTAAAAGAAGTGCTGAGGGATGGAGCAAACCTGAACTGCTGGAAATATTCTCAGATAGTTTAATTGCTGCTCATCCTTCAATATCGAAGGATGAACTCACACTATACTTTGTATCTGATCTGGATGATGGTTATGGTGGTAAAGATATATGGAAGATTACAAGACAAAACAAGACAGGCAATTGGGGATCACCCGAAAATCTTGGCCCGGATATAAATACGGAAAGGGATGAAGTATTCCCCTTCATACACATTAGTGGAACGTTATATTTTTCATCCAACGGACATTTGGGAATGGGAGGATTGGATATCTTCAGGGCAACAATATTGGAAGACGGTACGTGGAAAATCGAAAATATGCGATACCCGATTAATTCGTCTGCTGATGATTTTGGGATAGTCTTTGAAGATGAATCGGAAAAAGGATTTTTCAGCTCAACCAGAAAAGTGAGAAGTAACGATGATATTTTTTCCTTTATTTTGCCACCACTTAAATTTAATTTATTGGGAGTGGTCAGGGATGAGAAATCCGAAGAGCCTATTTCTTCCTCCACGGTCAAATTAATTGGAAGTGATGGCACAAATATCGAAGCAGAAACAGCTGATGACGGCTCTTTTCGCTTTATGTTAAAACCCGGTACCGATTATGTTTTTGTTGCCTCCAAAAGAGGGTATCTTAACGGGAAAGGCAGAGAAACTACCAAGGGGCAGGATAAAAGCAAAGATTTCCGAACCACCATCCTGTTATCCTCCATCGCGAAACCCATCGAACTTTCAAATAGTAACGTTTTTTATGATTTTGCCAAATGGGATCTCAGACCGGAAGCTATGGTGTCTCTCGACTGGCTTGTGGAAACCCTTGACGATAAGCCAAATGTTACTATTGAATTAATGTCCCATACCGACTCCAGGGATACGGAAGAATTTAATCTGGAATTATCCCAAAAAAGAGCCCAATCAGTAGTTAATT
>JAUWBB010000350.1 GCA_030605195.1 Bacteroidota bacterium | reverse complement strand
ATGATTTTATCCGGATTTACAGGGATATGGCGATCATCCGGGAATTTGAAACCATGTTAAAACGGATTAAAACTACAAATGAATACTACGGAGTCCAATATAATCATCCGGGTCCTGCACATCTCTCGATAGGTCAGGAAGCTGCGGCTGTTGGGATGGCATACCATTTAACGGTCGATGATTTTATTTTCGGGTCACACAGAAGTCATGGCGAGATCCTGGCAAAAAATTTATCTGCTATCCATCAACTGAATGAGCAGTCGTTGATGACGATAATGTCAGGATATTTTGGTGGGACAATCTTAAAAGTCGTGGAGAAATACCGGAAAGACAATGTGAAAGAGCTGGCAATCGATTTCCTGTTGTATGGTACTTTGGCGGAGATCTTCGCGAAAGAAACAGGTTTTAATAAAGGCCTGGGCGGTTCGATGCACGCATTCTTCCCGCCTTTTGGAGTATATCCGAATAATGCTATTGTCGGCGGATCGGGTGATATATCGGTCGGAGCCGCTTTGTTTAAGTTGGTAAACAGAAAACCCGGTATTGTTGTTGCTAATATTGGTGATGCCTCCATGGGGTGTGGCCCGGTTTGGGAGGGCATTAGTTTTGCCACGATGGATCAGTTCCGTATCCTTTGGGATGAGGAATTCAAGGGTGGTCCTCCGATCATATTTAATTTTATGAACAACCAGTATGGTATGGGTGGTCAGACCAGGGGTGAAACAATGGGATATGGTATATTGGCTCGTGTTGGCGCAGGTGTAAATCCGGATATGATGTTCGCGGAGCGGGTTGATGGTTATAATCCATTGGCAGTAATGGATGCTTTCAGGCGCAAGAAAAAACTTATACTTGAAAAGAAAGGTCCTGTTCTACTTGATACTCTTACTTACAGGATAAGTGGTCATTCACCTTCCGATGCATCTACATACAGGTCAAAAGAAGAGATCGAAGCCTGGATGAAAGCTGATTCCATTCATGAATTTGGGGTACAGCTTGCCGGATATAAAGTAGCTACGGTTGATGAGCTGGGAAATATTAAGGAGGATGTAAAGACATTGATAAAAAAAATAACAAAACTGGCAACCAACGACGAGATTTCGCCACGAATGGACCTTGTGAAAAATCCTGACCGTATAGGTGAGCTCATGCTATCAAATGGTTCGGTAGATAAAATGCAAGAGGGTAAACCGGAAGTTCTGATTACCATGGAAGAAAATCCGCGGGTCAAACAACTCGCGAAAAAGGAGCGGTTTGGGTTGGATAAAAATGGCAAACCTTTTTCGAAGGTAAAAACTTTCCAGTTACGGGATGGTATTTTCGAAGCTATATTGGACCGGTTTTATAAAGACCCGACGCTTATTGCTTACGGAGAGGAAAACCGGGATTGGGGCGGAGCGTTTGCTGTTTACAGGGGACTTACAGAAGCTCTACCGTACAACCGGTTGTTCAATTCTTCCATCTCCGAAGGAGCAATTGTAGGCACTGCTATTGGTTATGCTATGTGCGGAGGAAGGGTGATTCCTGAAATCATGTATTGTGATTTCCTTGGAAGATCAGGGGATGAGCTTTTTAACCAGCTTCCGAAATGGCAGTCGATGAGTGGCGATATCCTGAAAATGCCGGTTGTTTTACGGGTCTCAGTCGGTTCAAAATACGGCGCCCAGCACTCACAGGACTGGTCTTCTCTTGTTGCACATATACCGGGATTGAAAGTTATTTTTCCCGCAACTCCTTATGATGCCAAAGGGTTAATGAATGCTGCCCTGCAGGGTACTGATCCTGTTGTGTACCTGGAAAGCCAAAGAATATACGACGTTGGTGAGTTGTTTCACGAAGGTGGCGTCCCGGAAGGATATTATGAAATTCCAATCGGAGAACCGGATATTAAAAGAAAAGGGAAAGACATTACCATCTTGTCTATTGGAGCAACCCTGTACCGTGCTATCGAAGCTGCAAATATACTGGAAGACAAATATGGAATGTCAGCCGAAGTAATTGATGCAAGGAGCTTAGTCCCGTTTAATTATGAACCGGTGATTGAGTCGGTGAAAAAAACGGGCAAAATTCTCCTGACGAGCGATGCTTCATCCAGGGGCTCTTTTCTGAAAGATATGGCACAAACCATAACTGAACTTGCTTTTGATGAACTGGATGCACCTCCGGTTATTGTCGGATCAAGAAACTGGATCATACCGGCTCATGAACTGGAAGATTTTTTCTTCCCCCAGGCAAACTGGATACCGGATGCGATTCATGAAAAAATTGTCCCTTTAAAAGGTCATACCGTTATGAATGATTTTGGGCCTGATGAACAGCTAAGGCTAAACAAACTTGGTATTTGAGATTGGGAGAAGGGGAGACTAAGAGACTGAGTGACAGGAAGACGGGTAGATAGGGAGACTTGGAGAGACCTGCCAGGGTATGAAGTACCTGGCAGAGTCTGTGAAGGGATGGAAGATGTTGAAGAATTGATGTCAAATGTTAAATGTCAGATGTCAAATGTCAAATGTAATAAGTGCAAGTTAATACTATTAAGGTAAAGTAATGTAAGAGGTTGAGGAATTGTTGTCAAAAGTCAAATGAAAAAAGTAATGAATCTCTGCACAAATATTTGACTTCTGACTTTTGACATAAAAACCCTGTAGAACGGGAAGGGAATTGTCCGAAGGACTCCCATGGAGAATAATGAATATCCAATATCGAATATCGAATATCGAATTTCGAACGTTTTGCGCAGCAAAACCTCACGCCTGTCTTGTTTTTTCGGGAAGTGACATGTGTGTTAGATTGTGGGAACGAGTAACCATTCTGTGAGCAAAGTGAACAGAATGTCTCACGAGCAGGATTGAGCGAAGGATTGCGGGAGCGAGTAATTTCGAATCGTGAATTTTGAATTTTTATGTTTAACCTGTAGGCAAATATCAGGACAAGACATGATACTGGTTGCTGGATACTTGATTATAATTGAACTAAAAACTGAAAACTAAAAACTATTTAATATAGAGCCGAATTGTATTCGGCTTGGGAAGACCTGCCAGAGTCTGAATGACCTGCCTGCCGTAGTATGCGAAGGTGGGACAGGCCCTGTGAAATACTGCTCAGAAGCAGTGGCTTCGCCACTATTTCACGGGGCAGGCTCTTTGATAAGAGGGAATTTGCTGTTGCAATTATTTAAAAACATTTTAATGGAAGAAAACATTTTAAAAACCTTTCCTGATCCTGATGAATTAACGGATTGGTACCATAAAACCGGATCTGCCAAAATTCATAAAGTCAATGGTCATTTCCATACCCCATTTTCTTTTAGTGCATTCGAAAACCTCGGGCAAATATTCGAAATGGCGAGGGAAGATAATGTGAAAGTCTTG
>JAUWBB010000008.1 GCA_030605195.1 Bacteroidota bacterium | reverse complement strand
AGCGAAGAGGCGACAGGTTGAAGTCTCCTCTGTCTTTAACTTTTTGCCTGTTCCCCCCTTCTCTGTATACCACTTTTGTATGTGACCCTATTTTTAATCCTCCGATAACACCCCCGGAAAAGAACAGCCTTTTACTACGTTTACTTGCAGGAACCTGGAATTCCAATAAAAGTGGAACCGTAAGATAGGAGGTTGCAAATTTAGATTTTTCCAAAGGAAGCTCATAGGTGCCTTCTACAATCATGCCATTGACAACATCTTTCGTAATTGTATTATTGTTATCGAACCTGTAATCATTCAACTCAAGTCCTAACCCGGTTACAATTCCAATATTATTCCTGACTAATCCCAGTCCGTATTGCAAAAAATTTATATTCACATTCCACGACTTTCCAGTATTCAGATTCATAAAATTATCTGATGCAGGTAAGCTTAATGAAAATTCTTCGGTTGAAAGATTATTCAATCCCATTTCGAAACCTTTCCAGTGTCCTTTGAATTTCCTTTTATAACTAAAATCCTTTTCATCCTCCGTTTCATCAAGATCGATGATGTCAATGGATGTGCCATCTTCATTCTCTATAATTTTAATTCCCTTCTTCCCAATCTTTACCTTTATTGTATCGTCCTTGTCATTATATTCCGAAATACCGGTACCCTGGTCATCAACCACCATACGAATAACTTCGTTTTTACCTGCCTTAACCCTGGTGGTGTCAGGATATCCATACGAACCAATACCTATAGTGAAAACCAATAAAACTATTACTAACTTTTTCATAATCATTTCTTAATTTAATTAAACATAACGGTTGTAGATTTTTCGAAAGTATGACGTTTGAAGTTGGCTATTTGTTACAGGACTTTTTACTTTTTCAGTGAGGTATTAAAGGCCAGGGTCCCTGAATTGAAAGCAAGTGCAGTAATATCACCTTTTTCATTATATGTTTTGTCTAATTCCATATTCCAGCCAACCAGTTTGTTGATACCCTTAACTCCCGCATCCGCTACGTCCCAAACCGAAAACTTGTCCGGATTGATCTTATCTTCTTTTTCCAGTAATACTTCACTTTTAAACTCCCTGATTGCAAGCTGGCTTATCGTAAGAAAGCCGCTCTTGTCAGGTTGCTCACTTTTAATCTCCCTGGAAAAACGAAGATCTGCCAAAAGCACAGGCTGTTTAACCTGAAAGATTCCTTTTGGTTCTAACTTTCCCAGATTTTTTTCAATAATCATATCCCGCCGGGGCGATGTCTCTGTTATTATTTTTTCAACTTGACGATAGTCGAAAACCGCATTCGGAAACAGTTTCTTTTCCCCCGACTCCATCGAAATTACCGGTTTTTCTTTTCTTGATACTAATTCTTCAGTACCCGGCTCAGTTATCTTTTCATTTTCTGGCGGTACTATATTATTCTGAACCAATTCGGTTTTTTGATTGCTGCTCCCGGTTTCCGAAAGAGCCAGCTGGTTTTTCTTTTGAAACAGCTTCCAGTCGGTTCCAATGAATAGTATCAAAAGAATGACTATTGAAGCAGCGGCTGAAACATACGCCCACATTGTTCTTCTGCCTATCCTTAAACCAGCATATGGTTTCTTAAGCGAAGTCTTATCTTTAAAAAATATTGTATCAGGCTGAAGTATCGTTTTAGCAAATAGTTCAAAGTCTTTTCTTTTTCCCGGGAAATCAGCCATATACTGTTCCAGAATTACTTCATCTTTTGCCCTGAGATCCCCTTCGATTTTTGCAATACAATATTCTTCGAAATTTGATTCATTAATTACCGGTATATCCGATATTGTCTTTTTTAAACTTTCTTTACCAGGAAAAAGAATTTCCCCGGGTTTAATTTGAATATTTTCAAATCCTTTCAATTCCCGCTCAAGGTCAGGGTTTTCTTCTAGAAAGGACAATAATTCCGCTACCTGGCCGGGATCGAGTCTCCCGTCAAGATAATCGATAAAATACGTCTCAAAATTTTGCCTGTTAATGTCCATTACAATATGAATTATACAAGCGTTTCAACACTTCCAATATACTTCTTCAAGAACATCCTTCCACGATAAATATATACCTTTACCTGTGGTTCACTCAAACCGGTTATTTCAGAAATTTCACGGTACGAATACCCCTCATAGTCTCTTAAAAGGATTACCGATCGTTGTACTTCAGGTAATTTATCTATAGCTTCATGCAGGACCTCATTCAAATCACTATATTGCTCCAAGTGTGAATGTTTATCCGCGTTCACTTCATCGAAACCGGTTATCCTTGTTTCTTTCCTGATTACATCAATCATGGTATGATAGGCTGTTGAAAATAAATAAGACTTTACCTTTTCATACGTTACCGTTTCCACCTTTATCCATAATTTCTCATAGGTGTCCTGTATAATGTCCTTTGCTTTGTCCTTATCCTTTATGTTTTTCAGAACAAAGCGGTACAGTCCATCCGAATAATCGTCTACACTTTTGTTGTATTCTTCTACTGTCATGAAATTCTGAAGTCGATGGTAAGACGCTAAAGAGATATAAAAAGTTACAATAAAAAGCTAAAGGTATAAAGTTTTTATAAGCCTGATTAAGGTTCATGGATACAGGAGGCCTGATTCTGATGCGGGATCGGCTAATTGATAAATTACTCTCCGCCAGCTGGCCCTGTGAAATAAAGGCCAGGCCTTTACTGCGAAGCAGTATTTCACAGGGCTGGCTGATCATGAGATCGCCCCGATAGCCATCGGGGCTAAGTTGTAAAATTGTTACCTGTCGCTTAGGGAAATTGTTGAAAACAGGGCAGAGTGCATGGCATTATTTGTAAAGCCGAATTTTATTCGGCTGGAAATGTAATAAAGTGCATGGCGCATATCGTATGAGATTGTAGAACGACTCTCCGAGTCGTTATTAAATAGTATTTTTTCTTATTAAAAAGTTGGAAATTATAAATTCTTTTTTTATTTTTGACCAAACGTTCAGTCAAAAGGCGTTTTTTGGTGCATTTTTTGCACTTTTTAGTAAAACATGTTTTGACTAAGCGGACAGTCATAAAAATAATTTTTTATGTCACCCAGAACACCAGAACAATTCGAAGAAATAAGGGAAACCAGAAAGATGTTGATCCTCGATACCGCCCTGAAACTTTTCGCCAACGAAGGCTTTTTTAAAACTTCAATAAGCGATATAGCAGAAAAAGCAAGTATTTCAAAAGGGTTGATATACAACTATTTTGAAAGTAAAGAAGCCCTGATTAGAACGATTGCTTTTAACGGGATAGATAATCTTCTGAAAAACTTCGATCCTAACAGCGACAGCATACTTACTAAAGAGGAATTGCAATATTTTATTGAGCAAAACTTTGTAATTTTGCAGAAAAATGTCCATTTCTGGAAATTATACTTCGGGATTATTGTTCAGCCCCAGGTTCTTAAGTTGGTAGAAAAGGAACTAATGCGATTATTTATTCCGTTATACAAGATGCTGGAAAATTATTTCAAATCCCAGGGCGAAGAAAATCCTGCAGCAGAGGCCAGATTTTTTGGAGCCATGATTGAAGGTGTGTACATGAATTATGTCATCGATCCGAAAAATTTTCCGATTGAAGATATTAAACAAAAAATAATTGACCTTTATATCAAATAAAATGAAGCCAAGAATACAAATTTCAACAATACTCCTTTTGTTGTTATTCCTAAGCAATTCGGAATGGATAAAAGCCCAGGAAAATATTACCGCTAAAGATGTTATTGATAAAGCTGACAAACTCATGCGCGGGAATTCAAGCTATTCAGAGATGACCATGAAAATTATCCGGCCCAAATGGGACAGATCCCTTTCCTTTAAAGCCTGGTCGAAAGGAACCGATTACTCCCTTGTTTATGTCACAGCGCCCGCAAAAGAAAAGGGACATGTATTCCTGAAGCGTAAGCATGAAATGTGGAACTGGGTCCCGTCCATTGAACGGATGATAAAAATACCTCCATCCATGATGATGCAATCCTGGATGGGTTCTGACATAACAAATGATGATATAGTGAAGGAATCATCAATTGTTAAGGATTACACGCATGAAATCCTGGGAACCGAAACTATCCAGGGTCATGAATGCTATAAAATCCTGTTAATTCCCAATGAGGATGCTCCTGTTGTATGGGGTAAAATCATCTCCTGGATAAGCAATAAAGAATCCTTCATCCTCAAAAATGAATACTATGATGAAGACGGATTCCTGGTCAACCGGGAAACACTGTCAAAAATAAAAAATGTTGGAGACCGGACGATACCTACATACTTTGAGATTATCCCGGTTGAGAAAGAAGGCTATAAAACCATAATGGAATTCAACAAGATTGAATTTAATAACCCCATTCGGGATGATTTCTTTTCAATTCAGAACATGAAGCGGATAAGGTAGCGCCCAAGACAAGTTAGTGGTCGGTTTTAGTACTTTTGGCTTTTATCTTTTGTTATAAGTTATATGTTAACTGTTATATGTTGTTATACCAAAGAGGTCCCTTTGGGACGGATAAGTTCAATTTTAAAGATCACGAAAGAAAATTACACCCGTACCTTCGGGTTTGGAGCTATAACTTATAACTTTTAACATATAACAATTAACTTGAATAATAATAAAGAGATACTAAAATCCGGCTTGGTTAAAAAAGATTAAAAATACATTACGATGAATAATATTATAATCGCCTGGCGAAACCTCTGGAGGAATAAAAGAAGAACGCTTATCACCGTAGCATCGGTTTTTTTTGGTGTTCTTTTTTCCACGGTAATGACTTCTATGCAGGAAGGATCATATAGTTCAATGGTCGATAACGTGGTAAAATTCTATTCCGGATATATCCAGGTTCATTCCGAGGATTACTGGGAAAACAAAACCATCAACAACACCTTTGAACCAACGGATTCACTCATTGATAAAATCAGCCAGGTAAAGGAAGTTATTCATTTCACCCCGCGTCTTGAATCTTTCGCTCTTGCATCATCGGAAGAAATTACTAAGGGTGTCATGGTTTTGGGCGTTGATCCGGTAAAAGAAAGCCAGGTTACAGGTATTGAAAAATGGATCGAGAAAGGACGGTATTTAAACCCGGGAGATAAGGGTATTTTGGTTGGCATTGATCTTGCAAAATATCTGCAACTGGATCTGAATGATACCATCGTTTTGCTGAGTCAGGGATATCATGGTATAAGTGCTGCCGGGAAGTATCCTATAGCAGGTATTTTAAATTTTCCCTCGCCTGAACTTAACCGGCAAACCTTATATATGGAATTAAGTAATTGCCAGGATTTTTATTCAGCCTATAATCTTCTTACATCACTTGTTATCATGGTAAAGAATCAATATGATCTGCCAGATGCTATGAAGGAACTGAGAAATGAAATTTCCTCACCTTTCAGTGTTATGTCATGGAATGAAATGCAGCCCGAGTTGGTACAGATGATAGAGGCCGACAGGGCCGGAGGGGTTTTTATGAAGGCTTTGCTTTATATGATCATTGGCTTTGGGATTCTGGGGACAATCATGATGATGATTTCGGAACGAAGAAGAGAAATGGGCGTTATGGTTGCAATTGGGATGCAACGCTTTAAGCTAGGAAATATTATATTTTTCGAAACCCTGTTTATTGGTTTCCTTGGGGTACTCGTCGGTTTCCTTGGAAGCATACCCATTATCGGTTATTATTATAATAATCCTATCAGACTCCCCGCGGATGCTGCTGAAATAATGATTGAAATGGGCATTGAACCTTTATTGTACTTTTCCTGGATGCCATCTGTATTTTACAATCAGGTCATTACAATATTTGTGATAACTGCGTTGATTGCTATTTATCCGGTTTATAAATCCCGGACGATGAAGGTTAATCTGGCGCTAAGAGCCTGAGGAATTTAAGATTTAAGATTTTTGAATTTAGATTTTGTTTTAGGTTTATCAGGTAAAATAAATAACAAAAGAACAATAACCTTTGCCCGTGAGGCAATCATGCTTTGTGCAAGATTACATGAATGTCAAAATTTGTAAATCTTAAATCTCATATCTTAAATTATAAATTCTCAATATCATGATTCTATCAGTAGCCTGGAGAAATATCTGGCGAAATAAGGTTCGGAGTACGGTGGTAATAACTGCCATAACACTTGGTATTTGTGCCGGAGTTTTTTCCACCGCCTTTTTTAAGGGGATGGCTGAACAGCGGATCAAAAAGGTTATTGAAACAGAAACTTCACATATTCAGATACACCACCCGGATTTCCGCCAATCGACGGATATCTCAAGCTTCATTCCTGATGCTACACATATCTCAGGCAATATCAGGCAAATTCCAAATGTCACGGGAGTAAGCAAACGGATTGTAGTCTTTTCCATGGTTGCTTCTGCAGAAACAGCCAGTGGAGTTAAAATTGTTGGTGTTGAACCAAGCGATGAAATGCATGTCACCAATCTTAGTGCCAGGATCGTTGATGGAGCATATTTTGAAGGGATCAGAAAAAACCCTGTTGTTATCGGGAAAAAGCTGGCCGATAAACTAAAAGTTAAAGTCAGGTCCAAGGTAGTGATTACTCTGCAGGATATGGAGAAAAACATAACAGCAGGTGCGTTTCGTATCACCGGAATCTACGATACAGATAATTTTGCATTCGACGAAGTAAATATTTTTATCCGGTATTCCGATATGGCTCGTTTATTAAGCTTTCCTGAAAATGCGTGTCATGAAATGACTATCAAGGTAAGTGATGCTGATTTTACACGGGAAGTTCAACAAAGTGTTAAACTCCTGATCCCTGACTTAGAGGTATTAAATTGGACTGAACTTAGTCCGGAAATGAAATACCTGACGGAGGCTATGGATATATACATGAATATCTTCATCATCATTATCCTTCTGGCACTGTTATTTGGTATCATTAATACCATGTTAATGGTAGTGCTTGAAAGGGTGAAAGAAATTGGGATGTTGATGGCCATTGGAATGAATAAGCTGAGGGTCTTTTCAATGATCGTCCTTGAGACAGTTTTTCTTAGTCTTACCGGCGGAATAATTGGTGTTTTATCAGGAGGTCTGATATCTAAATATTTTGAAACGCACGCCATAAGTTTATCGATGTGGAGAGAAGGGTATGTTGAATTGGGCTATGATCCGTTTGTTTATACTGATCTGGAATTATCACTGATGATCAACACAACACTGTTAGTTATATTAACGGGCATAATTGCTTCTCTTTACCCAGCCTATAAAGCCCTGCGAAACGATCCGGCAGAAGCATTAAGAACCGAATAAATTAAAACGTTGTATCTAATCAGTGTTTTGAGATGAAAAGAAACAGAATGTAATAAAATGTTATAAGTTATAAGTTAATTGTTATAAGTTCTATTAGAAGATCACAGAAAAAAATTATTCCCTCCCAAAATTTCGGGATTCGGAAATAAAGATGTGCATTCCTGCATGCCGGTAAGGCAGGACTGGAAAGTATATAGAAATGTCAGAACTTTAAATAAATCAAACAAAATGAGTATAATTGAAATAAATAATCTAACAAAGATCTATGACGGTAGTGAAGTTGAAGTAATAGCCGTTAATGGTATAGATCTTAGTTTTGATAAGGGTGAATTTGCCGCTATAGTTGGACCCTCCGGTTCAGGGAAAACAACGTTTTTAAACCTGCTCGGGGGGCTTGACCGGCCAACATCAGGTGAAGTAATAGTTGACGGGGTGAATATCTGGAATTTAAAATCCCGGAAATTAATCGACTTCCGTATGAACAACATTGGTTTCGTGTTTCAATCGTATAACCTGATCCCGGTCTTAACCGCGAAGGAAAATGTTGAATTTGTCATGCATTTGCAGGGGAGGCCCAAAGCAGAAAGGTATAAAAGAACCCGGGAACTTATGGAATCGGTTGGATTGGCTGACCGTCTCAATAGCCGCCCTGCCAAGCTTTCCGGCGGACAACAACAAAGGGTTGCCGTTGCCCGTGCTTTGGCTTCGAAACCAAAATTCATCCTTGCCGATGAACCGACCGCCAACCTGGATTCAAAATCCACCGAAAACTTGCTCGATATCATGGAAAATCTTAATAAAGACGAAAATATAACATTCATCTTTTCAACCCATGATGCCAGGGTAGTAAAAAAAGCCAGACGGGTAATCACCATTGAAGACGGGAAAGTGGTTTGGGATGAAAAAAGATAGAAAATGTTATAACTTATAACCTATAACGCATAACAAAAAAGGGCCTCTTAATAACTGTCTAAGGGACTCCTTTTCCCGTAGGTATCCCTTTGGGAGGAGAATAGTTACTAACTATGCTTAGAAAGAGCATAACAATTATACTTCTGATTTTCCTGCCGGGTTTATTACCGGGTCAGGACAACAACCGGAATATTACACTATCGGGTTATGTAAGTAATATGCAAACTGCCATGTTTGGAGAACTCGACGAAACCTGGCTTACTGATAACCTGATCCATAACCGGGTGAATTTTAAATGGTATATTTCCAATTCCTTTACGACCGCGATTGAGGTGAGAAACCGGTTTATATACGGAGAGTTTTTCAAATATATTCCGGGCTATGCCGGCCTGATCGACCTGGAAACCGGTTGGTTCGATCTGTCAACTAACCTGGTCGAGGGGAAAAGTTTCCTGATCCATTCAACCATCGACCGTGCATGGATTGACTTTACAACAGGCAATCTTCAGATTAGGGCTGGCCGGCAACGTATCAACTGGGGGCAGAACTTCGTGTGGAATCCCAACGACATTTTCAATACATATTCATTCTTCGACTTCGATTATGCAGAAAAACCAGGAAGTGACGCGCTAAGGGTACAATACTATACAGGCGCTTCATCCCTTTTTGAAGCAGCTGTAAAAATTGATGTCAATGAAGACATTACTGCAGCAGGGAAATTTCAGTTTAACCAATGGTCATATGATTTCCAGATCCTGGGTGGATTATTGAACAGTGAAGATTGGACTTTGGGTTTTGGATGGGCAGGAGATATTGAAGGAGCAGGATTCCGCGGTGAAATGACATACCTTCACCCAAAGGAAAACTTCACCGATACATCGGGCATTTTTATTGCCTCCCTGGGTCTTGATTATACCTTTAAAAATTCCCTTATGGTCCAGTTTGAGGCACTATATAATGGCGCCACTCTTGATGTTTCCAGCTTTGATCAATATTACTATATGCCATTATCCGTTAAAACCATTTCTTTTACCGATTACACTTTTTTCGCCCAGGTGTCCTACCCTTTTACACCGCTTTTTAATGGAAGTCTTTCAGGCATGTATTTCCCCTCCATGAATGGATTTTTCCTTGGGCCAAACCTGACATACTCCATTTCTGCCAATATCGGACTTTCCTTTATCGCTCAGCATTTCAGGGGAGAATTCACTGAAGGGATTACCCAAAAAATGACCCTTGCCTTCCTTAGATTCAAATGGAGCTTTTAACTTTTTTTTACTACATTTAACTCCGATTTCTCTTGCATTACCTAATCCGGAAAACATAGAAAATAAGCATTAAATATCTCACAAAGTGATGCCTATGGCAAAATAAAACCTAATAAACAAACCTCAAATTCAAAACCATCGTTTTGGTTATTCGAATTTAGAATTTTCCCGTAAGGGATGCCTTGGCAGAAATTTACCTGCCCCGTTCACCCCGTTGGATTTACGGATTTATCCTACGGGGTGAAATAAATCGTAGATTTAATGCGGAGCATTATTTCACGGGGTAAATTTTTTGTTATTTGTCATTTGGGATTTTCTACTAAAAAATGCATGCAAATTAAAAATAAGACACAAATAACTATATGGCTTTAATCGAAGAATTCGAACGCACCGGCAACTGGCTTTTCAAAAGAAGAGGATATTTACCGGTTTTTCTGCTTTTAGCAGGTTTTATTGTCCTCGGCTTTAAAGATTATTCTTCCTACAATGTTTTGCCGATAAAGGATCTGTTTTATTTGGCTGTAAGTTTCACCGGTCTCGGAATCCGCATTTACACCATTGGTCATACCGCAAAACATACATCGGGCAGAAACATCTCAAGGCAACGCGCAAATGTTTTGAATACAACCGGAATATACTCAGTGATCAGGCATCCCCTCTACCTGGGGAATTTCATTATATGGCTGGGACTGGCGCTTTTTCTTGAATCCGTCTGGCTTATTGTTTTGTTCATTCTGGTCTTCTGGCTATACTATGAAAGAATTATGTTTGCCGAGGAAATGTTTTTACGGGATAAGTTCGGTAAAGAATACCTCAAATGGGCAGAGGAAACACCTGCATTTGTTCCAAATTTTAAAAAATGGATTCCAGGCGAATTGCCTTTTTCATGGAAAAACGTATTTAAACGAGAATACAATGGATTTGGAAACATACTGGCAGGATTCACCCTTTTTGATATTGCCAGGAATTATTTTTTCCAGGGGAAGCCCTACCCTACACTAATGTGGATTATCATTTTTGCTTTCGGTTTTTTTTGTTGGTTAATACTCAGGACTCTCGAAAAGAAAACCAAACTATTTCATCTGGACGACAGGTGATTCATTACGTTGTATGTGATTTAAGGTAACCTCTTATTAATAGTTGTTATTGGTTATCTGTTAATAGTTATTTGTTCATGAGTATTAATCTGTTGGAAATGATTTTAAACTAACATAAAATGCAAAAACGCAGAATCACAATAATCATTATTGCTTTAATATTATTAATGATTGGCTTATTTATTACGAATTTTGATGATTTATCCTGGAGCAATAATAAAGGGAATTATTTAGGAATTATTGCAATTCTTTTTGCAATTGTTTCTATGATAATATCATATATTATAGAAGCAAAACGAAGAAACAGATAGTATAAAATAACGCGAGTTTGATTTAAAAAAATTTATGTCTCAGTATAAAACCGATCTTCCATTTGCCAGAAAATTAGATACAGCCGATCCGCTTAAAGTTTTCCGGACAAGGTTTTATATTCCTGGAAACACAATTTACATGGACGGGAATTCCCTTGGGCTGTTATCAAAAGATTCGGAAATAACCTTACAGCACAACCTCGAAAAATGGAAAAACCTGGCTATTGATGGCTGGCTGGAAGGTGATCGGCCCTGGTTTTATTATGCTGAAGAGATCGGGAAACTTACCGCACCGCTTGTAGGTGCTGAACCGGATGAAGTCATTGCTACCGGCTCCACAACGGTTAATCTCCATGCCTTATTGAGCACATTTTTCAAGCCAAAACCGGGTAAAAACAAGATCCTTACAGACGAAACAAATTTCCCATCAGATATTTATGCCCTAAAAAGTCATTTGAAACTCCATGGGCTTGATCCCGATTTTCACCTGGTTATGGTGCCGGCTGAGAGAGATGGTACTCTTTCGGAAGGCCGGATCATAAAACAGATGGATGAGGATATTGCACTGGCACTGTTTCAGAGCGTAATTTTTACGACAAGTCAACTTCTGGATGTTGCTACACTTACACGGGAAGCTCACAAAAATGAAATTTTAATCGGATTTGATTGTTCACACTCAGCAGGGGTCGTTCCTCATGCTTTTGATAAAAATGATATAGATTTTGCATTCTGGTGCGGATACAAATACCTGAATGGTGGACCAGGTTCACCGGCATTTATTTATATCAATAAAAAACATTTTGAAGCGGAACCATTGATGGCAGGATGGTTTGGATACAAAAAAGAAAAACAGTTTGAGATGTCACTGGAATTTGACCATGAACGAAGTGCCGGTGGCTGGCAGATATCGTCACCCGTCATTTTGGGTCTGTCACCCCTTGAAGGTTCATTAAAAATAATCAACAAAGCAGGTATTGAACAAATCCGGGCTAAATCAACCAAACTAACTGCCTATTTCATTTTTCTTGCCGATCAGATCCTGGCAAAAAATCCTTACAATTTTTACATTGGTACTCCACGTGATCCGGATAAAAGAGGAGGGCATATTGCACTCAAAAGAGATACTGAAATACGGAAGATTAATAAAGCGTTAAAGAGCAGGGGGATCATTACTGATTTCAGGCCACCCAATATCATCCGGTTAGCTCTGGCGCCTTTGTATAACACCTTTCAGGAAGTCTGGGAAGTGGTTTATGCCCTGAAGGAAATAATCGAGAAAAGGGAATACATGAAATTTTGAAAAGGAATTAAAAAGTAAGGGCATGATTACTAATAGTATGTGACATAATATAGTTTTTTAAGGGCGTAAACGCCCTGTAAGTTAATAAATTATTCCCACAAACCCCAGACGTAAACGTCTGGGCTATTGAATTTTATTTGATTGATTTAAATTGGAAACGAAAGAATTATCACTCCATAGACCAACCATTTATGTTTGGGATCTAATATTGAACAATGCGTGATCAAGGACGTTTACGTCCTTATTGATTAAATTATAATTCTGCTCTACATTTCGCTCCTTCGCCAAATCCCTTTCTCTGCATACTGTTTACAGCTTACTGCGTACTTCCACTGTCTCCTGCTACTTGCCCTGTTAAATTATGAAATACAGCAAAGCGTATTTTACAGGACTGCCGCTGCCACTTATTTCTCAATCCTCAATTTTCAATATCTCCCTTTCGCTCTCTCGTCACTTCTCCTCTTCCCTTATGCTCCATGTCCCTTGCATTTTCCTTCTCAAGCTCAACCTTAACCTCCTTCTTCTTTCCTCCTTCATCAATCATCCTTCATCTTTCTCCACCAATCTGCATTTCCCTGATACGAAAGGTTGGGGCTGTAAAACTGCGAGTCAGATCCAGGTCATCTCCAACCATATCGATCCCATTCAGCATATCGTCTGCTGTACCGGCAACGGTCAATCCTTTAACCGGATGCACTATCTTCCCGTTTTTTATCCAGAATCCTGAAGCCCCACCGCTGAAATTACCGTTTACCGGATTTATTCCATAACCTGTTGCTCCTTTCAGCAACAAGCCGTTTTGAGTAGCTTTGATAATCTTTTCCCTTGAATCTTTACCGGCAGCCATATACAAATTATGGGGACCAATTCCAGGCAGACTCCGGAAGCCTCTGCGTGATGCATTACCGGTGCTCTTTACACCGGCTCTTCTGGCAATAATCGTATTATACATGAATCCTTTTAAAATTCCTTTGTCAATAAGGATTCTTTTTCGCGTATGTACTCCTTCTCCGTCGAACGGTTTGCTTCCCAATCCTTTTGGTCGTGTTCCGTCATCGGTCAGGGTCAGCAGGCCGGATGCAATTTTGTTATCCATATTACCGGCAAGAAAGCTTGCTCCCTGAATAACACGTTCACCATTCAGAGCCGCCAGGATTCCACCCAGGATCGACCGCGCAGCATCCGGGTCAAATATTACCGCGGCTTTTTGTGTTTTTACCATTCTCGGATCAAGAAGTTCATAGGCATCCCTGGCTGCCTTTTCGGCTATTTGTTCAGGCGGTAACAGGTCGGAGAAAAATCGGCGGCGACAGTATTCATAACCGGTAGATTTTTGCTCTTCTTTTTCAGCTACAACCCCGACTCCAAATGAGCAAGCAGTAGACTTGTAACTCTTAAGTAACCCGTTTGAATTCGCTATGACAATCTCACTGTCACCTTCTGAAAAACCGGCACCGGAACTTTTCGTGATCCTTTCGTCAGCCATTGCCAGTTGTTCAACCTCTTTAGCCATTTCAATTTTTCGCTCCATATCAACTTCAGCAATTTCAGGATCATAAAGTCCTTCTACTTCTGTTACGCTTTCATCTTCCGGAAGTATATTGTTTTCATCGGGGGTAAGGTTATTTGCAAATGCTATTGCACTGGAAACGGCTTTTTCCAATGCATCATCTGAAAAATCGTTACAATGCGAAAACGCTGTTTTCCCTTCAACAAACACCCTGAAACCAGCGCCATGGGAAGCAGCTTCCCTGACGGTTTCCACCTCACCGTTCCTCACTTCAATACTGAGATCACGGCCTGATTCTATGTAAACCTCAGCCGCATCGGCTCCTTTGTCCAGACATTTTTTAACTAATTGTTCAGCTAATATTTTATAGTCCATGATTACCATTTTTAAATTTTTAAGATCTGGCTCTGCTTCCGCCAACATTAATATTTCTTATTCTAACAGTCGGCTGGCCTGCCGAAACTTCAGCCATCTGTCCTTTCCCGCAAATCCCCGGACCAAATTCCAGGTCATTCCCGACAGCATCAATACCCGATATCACATCCAAACAATTACCGATCAGAGTAGCCCCTTTTACAGGTGTTGTTTTTTCCCCGTTCTCAATCAGGTATGCTTCACGGCATGTGAAGTTAAATACCCCGGTTATCGGATTTACACTTCCCCCGCTCAAACTCTGAACATAAATCCCTTCTTTTGTAGAAGTTAGTATATCTTCCGGGTTATCTTCTCCTTTTTCAATAAATGTATTGGTCATACGCGGGATCGGAATATGCCGGAACGATTCACGCCTTCCGTTTCCTGTACGTTCCATGTCGATCTGTTTTGCAGAAAGAATATCGGTCATATACTTTTTAAGAACTCCGTTCTTTATTAAAACATTCCGTTTCATTTGAGTTCCCTCGTCATCAAAATTTATAGTGCCCCTGAAATTTGGCAATGATCCGTCATCCACCATGGTAAAAACATCGCTGGCTACTTTTTGTCCTAGCTTACCTGTAAACGCTCCAACCTTTTTTGCAATGTTGTCGGCTTCAAGAGGGTGTCCGACTGCTTCATGGACCAGCACACCTCCCCATCCATTCTGCATTACAACATCCATAATACCTGCCGGTGCATCTTCCGCTTTCAGCATCACGACTGCTTCCCGTGCCGCCTTGCGTGCTATTTCTTCGGGACTCACCTTATCAAACATTTCAAATCCGGAATGACGGCTCAGGCGTTCCCTTGCCATATGACGGGTGTTATTCCCCACCCCCATAGCCTGTACTATGAAGAAAAGCAATGGTAATTCATCGCTCAGGTAAAGTCCTTCACTGTTGGCTATAGTCCTGCCCCTGATCTCGTCATAATAACTGATCAGGGCCATTTTAATTTTGGGATCGTACTCAAGAGCAGCCTGGTTAGCTCTTCGCATTACTTCAAGCCTCTTATCATCCGCCAGATCTCCAAGCGGTACCTTTACCGTGATAAAGGATTCCCTGCCGGTTTTCTGAAGATCCACCGGTGGAACGGTTTTGGTTCCCCTGGCTACAAAAGATGCCACTTCAGCAGCTCTTAACATTTTTGCTTCCGACAATTCATCGGTGTAGGCATAACCGGTTTTATCACCGGCTATTACTCTTACTCCGGCGCCCTTGCTTATGCCAAAAACGCCACTTTTAAATTTCGATTCCTCCATGGAAATATTTCTGGATATACGGTTCTCAACATAGACCTCTGCAAAATCACCTCCGTTTTCAAGTGCTTTTTGAATGATCTTTTGCAATAGTCCGGGATCCAAATCCAAAACCATACTTTCCGGAAGCGGGGATTTGCATGACCATAGTTGAGAAACCAGGGCAGGTGTCGCCATCAGGGCGATGCCACCCTTAAGGGTCAGATTCAGAAATTTCCTTCGTGGAATGTCACTGACAAAATGATCTTTTAATTTCATATCAAATCCTTCTTAAAGTGAGACTTTTTATTGATTCATAAATTTAAGGTTTAATAAGTGTTTTGCAAATAAAGTTTGACCATTTAATTATGTTTCATAACCTAAAATTCTCGCTGATAGTTATATAGTGACAGACCCTAAGGGTTTCTTTTCCTCCTACATGTCGCTGTTAAACTTGAAAGTGAGGCTTTTGGGGATTCTATCAGATTTGCCCATAAGCGAGAAAACCCTTAGAGTCTTTTTTTACTTGGAATTGATGTATAGTTAGTATATTTATAAATCTAAATCCAACACAACTAAATTTAATGCCTGACAAACCCAGCAATTTCATCCGGTTCTGGCAAGGAACTTAAAAGACAGGGAGACTGGAATATTGGAACCATTCTGTGAGTGAAGCGAACAGAATGTCTCACGAGCGGGATTGAGCGAAGGATTGTGGGAGCGAGTAATAATGGAATTTTGGAATAATGCCTGCCCTGTTCACCCCGTTGGATTTATGGATTTGTCCTACGGGGTAAAATTTGAGGTACGAAAACATTTTATCAGGGTAGGAGCTATTTCTACAGGGGAAGATTGGAAGAATGAGAATTCGTATCTCGTAACATAAGACATATGCCCAAAAACCCAAACAAACTAACCAAATTCTGGCAGGAACTGAAACTTAGATTTAAATTCATTATGATATGAAAGTCTGGTCCGCTGAAATAAAAGAACTGGAGAAGTTCTATGATTCTCTAAAAGGTCAGTTTCCTGATTTAGATAAAGAATTGGAACGGTTAATTAAGACAGATGATGAGAATGTAGTATTAATCTATGCAAGAAGATGCCTGTATTCCCTTTTCTATATCATCTGTCATACCCTTCATGTATGGAAATATGAACGAAGGACATAATTGATATACTTCTTCACCGATCTTTATTCTTTGTAATGAAATACACATTTTTTTCGATTCTTCAGTTGTTCAGTGTAATATGTAACCTTCTACTTTTATGTCAGATGGAAATATTTCAGGATAAAGGACTAAATATTATTTTGAGGTGCTGCGAGAAGTAACCTCCAGGGAGTTGAAGATTAAGTCAGGATCCAGTGTTGCAATACGAACCTTATCTTAAATCCATAAAACCTTAGTAGAGAACAAATTAATAACTATTACAAAACCTTATTACCTTATTATTTTCGTAATGATTACTGGTAATGTTTAATAAACAATTCATATTCTTCTGCAAAACTCACTTTTTTATGATGTTCTGGCTGATTAAGAATATATTTACATACTTTATCAATATCAGATTTTGATACTGAAAAAGCGGATGTTGATTTTTGCCATGAAAAGTTGCCTATGGTAAGCTTGTTTTCATTGATAAAACACTCAGAGCTTTCTGCAACAATAGTTGCTGATTTTTCTTCTGATATTGAAGCAGAACGGGAACCAAGAAAATGGACATGTTCGGGGTTTGCGTATATGGCGTATAATTTCGATGAATTATTGTTTACAATTCCGGTTATGTATTTCTCTATTCGAATAGGGTTTTTTTCTGGTATTAACCCTTGCCGTTCAAATGCGGTAAATACAAAATGGGTGTATAAATTGTTATATTTAATTTTCATATCAAAATAAGGTAATAAGGTTAAGAGATGTTGTCGATACCATATTGTCACTAAGGTTTAAAGTATAAAAATAAGGTTTTTTGCAACACCTCAAAATAGGATTTAGCCATTATTTATTATCTTTATACCAACAAACCACAATATTTGTCTTTGCGGATTCTCAGCGGTCTTTGCGAGAAATCTTAATTCCTGGCAGAGAAAACGAAGCTATTCGTAAATAACATCAAGTTGACTGGTATTAACCAAATATAAGCACAATGAATCAGTGGTCAACCGAAATTGAAGAGCTTTCTAAATATTATAAAACTCTATCAGGTCAAATTCCAGATTTAGAGAAAGAATTAGGCCAGTTGGTCAAAGCCGAAGATGAAATAGTCGTATTGGTTTATTCCAGAAGATGTCTGGAGGTTATTGTTACTGATTTATGTGAAAAAGAATTGGGCAGACAACGGAAAACCGAACCCTTAAAAGGCATAATTGACAAACTAAATAAAGAGGAAAAAGCGCCTTCCCATATTATTACATCAATGTTGCACTTAAACAGCTTATCAACTTATGGCGCTCATCCAAAGGAATTTGACCCTCGCCAGGTACGAACAGTTTTAATAAATCTGCTTACTATTATTGATTGGTATTTGAAATATAAAAATGTTGAAATTGAAGGTTTAGAAGAAAAAAAGAAAGAAAAAGATGATATCATTCCTGAAAAGAAAGAATATTCTTTATCTGATAGCCTTTCAAAACAACAAAAATCAATTGCGGTTTTGCCCTTTGTAAATATGAGTTCAGAACCTGATCAAGAATATTTTTGTGATGGTATGACCGAAGAAATTATAAATGCTCTGACGCACATAGAAAGCTTAAAAGTTATTGCCCGTACTTCTGCCTTTGCTTTCAAAGGTAAACATGAGGATATCCGTGAAATCGGCAAGAAACTTGATGTTGAGACACTGCTTGAAGGCAGCATCCGGAAGGCTGATAATAAACTTCGCATAACTGCACAGCTTATTAAAGTTGCTGATGGTTCGCACCTCTGGTCGGATGCCTATAATCGTGAGTTGGAAGATGTGTTTGCTATACAGGAAGAAATATCCCTGGCGATTGTGGACAATCTGAAAATTAAACTTTTAGGAGAGGAGAAAGAAGCAATTGTGAAACATCATACTGAAGATCTGGAAGCTTATAATTTATTATTAACGGGGCGTTACTTTTTTAACAAGGGATCCGGGGAGGGAATGAAGAAAGCAATCGAATACTTTGAAAAGGTAATCGAAAAAGTATCGGACAGCGCACAAGCCTACGCAGGATTAGCATCCTGCTACATTGGTTTGGGATTCTGGGATTTTCTTCCTCTGAATATTGCATTCCCAAAAGCCAGGGATGCAGCTCTGAGAGCCATTGAAATAGACCAGACACTCTCAGAAGCTCACGCTTCTCTTGGAATGGTAAAGACAATTTACGATTGGGACTGGGAGGGTGCTGAGAGAGAAAACAAGAAAGCTATCGAGCTAAATCCAAACTATGCACAAGCATATCGTGGATATGCACATTATTTCATGGCATTAGGAAGGTTGGATGAAGCCATAGCGGAAAATGAGAGAGCAGTTGAGCTTGATCCACTCTCAGCTGTTTTAAATAAACATCTGGGTATTGCTCTAATGCGGGCAGGCCGGTTGGAACAGGCGAGAGAAAAGTTTCAGAAGGCAATAGAGTTGGAGCCGAATTTTGCGCATGCATGGTGGCTGCTCGGACAGACTTATATACTTGATTCGAGATATGAAGAAGGAATTTTAGAGATTGAAAAGGCTCTTAATCTATCAAAAAACAATACGCTGATACTCTCAGGGTTGGGATGGGCATACGCAGTGTCCGCTCGGAAGAGTGATGCACAGAAGGTGTTCATTGAGTTAAAAAAGAGAACAAAAAAGAAATACATCAGATCTTATCTATTTGCAAAAATCCATGCTTCTCTGGGAGAGAAAGATCGAGCCTTCGAATGGCTGGAGAAGGCCTATGAGGAGCATGATGTATCACTTGCCTTCATGCTTAGTGATGAAACCCTCGTTATGCTGCATACAGACCAAAGATTCAACAGACTGTTGAAGAAAATTAATCTGGAAAAATGAAAGGAATAATAAAAATGGCGAAAAAAAAGATACTTTATATCAGTGGATCATTGGGTTTGGGACATATCGTCAGGGACCTGGCAATAGCCATGGAATTGCGTAGGCAAATACCTGAAGTGAAGATATCCTGGCTGGCTGCCCACCCGGCGACTTTGCTGCTCAAGGAAGCTGGAGAGGAAATTCTTCCGGAGGCTGATCTGTACGCGGATGATAACATTCCCGCTGAAAGTGCTGCCAGGGGCTTCCATATGAACTTAATGCAATATTTATCTAATGCAACTAAAGAGTGGGCGAAAAACGTCAATGTCTTCAAACAGGCAACCGGTAAGGAACAGTTTGATCTTGTTATCGCTGATGAAGCCTATGAAATAGCTGTTGCCTTGGAGAAGAAATACATTCTAACAGAAGCTCCCTTCGTGATGATCTACGATTTTGTTGGACTTGATTCCATAACCTGGAATCCGGTTGAGAAGCTGAAGGTCTACATGTGGAATCGAGAGTGGGCAAAGATTGGTGACTTCTACTCCAAAGAGAAGAATACGGCCCTTTTCGTAGGTGAACTGGAAGACATTCCCGAGATTAGTCTTGGTTTTCTTCTACCCAATAACCGCCGTGATCTTGCCAGAAAAGCCTGTAGGTTTGTAGGATATGTTTTTCCATTCGATCCATCAGACTACGCACACAAAGCAGTGATCAGAGCAAAGTTGGGCTATGGCGAAGAGCCCTTGAGCGTTTGCTCCATTGGTGGCACTTCGATTGGCAAGGATCTACTGGAACTTTGCGGACAGGCTTACCCGATTATCAAAAAAAGTATACCGGGTCTGCGTATGGTTCTGGTCTGTGGACCTCGTCTTTCTCCTGAGTCTCTGGAAGTTCCCGAGGGAGTGGAAGTCAGGGGGTATGTTCCCGCTCTTTACGAGCACTTTGCTGCAAGTGATTTGGCCATTGTTATGGGAGGTGGTAGTTCCACGCTCGAATTGACTGCCCTCAGGCGACCGTTCCTTTACTTCCCCCTGGAGGGACATTGCGAACAGGAAGTCCATGTAGCAGGACTATTGGCCAGGCATCGGGCTGGGATCAAGATGATATTTTCCAAAACAACCCCAAACTCTTTAGCCGAACAGGTTATTTCTAATCTCGGCAAAGAGGTGAATTATGCCTCCATACCCACGGACGGCGCGCAAAAGGCAGTTCAACTTATCAAGCAACTACTCTAAGTTTAAAGGAGGTTCGTTATGCCATCTAGTCATTGGTATCAACTAAATGAAATTATGGAATTAATCCTATTGACGAAGCCAAAGAGCATGTTGGATGTTGGAGTAGGATTTGGTAAGTATGGATTTTTATCAAGAGAATATTTAGAGCTTTTCGATGGAAGAGAAAAATTCGACGATTGGAAACGGAAAATTGATGGAATCGAAATATTTGAAGATTACATTACATCTTTAAATAAAATGATATATGATAAAATATACATCGGAGATGCTCTTGAAATTTTACCGACACTTGACAAAACATATGACCTGATTCTATTGATAGATATTATAGAACATTTCAATTATGACGATGGGATCAGACTATTAAAAATGTGTGAACAGCACGGTAATAATACAATCATATCCACACCAAAACGATTTTTTAGTCAACGCGATATGTTTGGTAATCCCTTTGAAGTTCATAAGTTTTTGTATAAAAAGAAGCATTTTAAGTTAATTAAGAACAAATTTTTTATCCCCAATGTTTTTTCAATCATTGTGTATATAGGGGATAACGCTGGAATACTAGGAGAGTTTTTAAGAAAAAAAAGAATGCGATGGAGAATAGCAACGAATCTTAAATTTCTTAAATTTTCTGACCGGTTAATCAGAAAGGATATAGAATTATTCTTTTAACGAGAGATCTGTTTATATTATATTTCTGTATTACCTTTGTTCAAAACTCATTAATGGGAAGAACTGAGAAAGTATTGCTTAAAATAATATCTGGAACATCAGACACCAATATAGATTTTGAGCGGTTAAGAAATATCCTGGTAAAGCTTGGTTTTACTGAGAGGATCAAGGGAAGTCATCATATTTTCTATAAAGAAGATGTTGAAGAAATTATTAATATTCAATCAAAAAAAGGATTGGCAAAGCCATACCAGGTAAAACAAGTAAGAAATATTATTGTTAAATATAAACTCACGAATGATGAAAAGTAAATACGAGATAATTATTTATTGGAGTGAGGATGATGATGCATTTATTGCTGAAGTACCCGAATTAAGTGGTTGCATGGCTGATGGCGCAAGCTATATTGAAGCTATTGAGAATGTAAAGGTTGTTATTGATGAGTGGATTGAAACAGCCCAAGGTATAGGAAGAGAAGTACCTCAACCAAGGGGCAGATTACTTTTTGCATAGTACATCAATCCAATCCCTTTTTTAAATAAACTTTTAACAGCAGTTTTCATCATTCAATTTTTAGTAACCAATCAGACTATAACTGTCCTCAGAAAACTTTACTTTTAGAGGACAATCCCGTCTATATGTATTGTCGTAATACAACTCAAATTTGTGCCCTATCAAAAAAATAATCGCAATCATATGCGCTACATGCTAATACAACAAGACTGATTAGTTACAAACTCAAAAATATAGAAAGTGTTTCATTAAATGAAACCCAGATAAAATAAACGGATGAAAATGGTAACCAGAAAACCGTGAGCACATACCATGGCGTTTGAAGTTATTTCTTCGACTTGTGAAAAAGTATTTAAAGATCCCGAGAATCGGGGGTATATATGACCGGCAAAACTATTTCACATAATAAAACCTTCTTATGCCACAACCCACAAATAAACTAACAAAATTCCGGCAAGGGCCGACCGTAAAGAAATAACCCGGTGGGTTATTTTAGGGAGGAACCAGGTTGCAGGGGGGAATGGGAGACTGAGAAACCACACAGGGGTTAAATCCAGCAGCAGAATCTACACCGTTCCAACCGCCATTATTCATTTGTGAGAAATTGCTGCAGGAACTTCTCGTCAGACGACCCGTCAAGCAAGCCGGGCAGGCTCCAGTTCGTCTGACGAGTTTTTCTTTGAGTTAGTACCTTTTTTTTATATTTGTGCCTATTTTCAATAATAAAGGAGAAAAGTAATATGTTAAAAATCGAGATTGAAGGAAAAGAGTTCGAAGTTGATGGGGATGGTTTTCTTCAGCAGCCCAAACTCTGGAACGAGGAGGTAGCATGCATCTTTGCCAGGACTGACGGCACGGGAGAGCTAAATGAGAAGCACTGGGCTGTAATCAATTTCATCAGAAAGCACTGGGAAAAAAACGATATGGCTCCTATGGTACGGAAGATATGTCAGCATACCGGTCTTAGATTAAGGGAGATTTACGAACTTTTTCCAATGGGACCAGCCAGAGGAGCATGCAAAATAGCGGGGCTTCCCAAGCCCGATGGTTGTGTATAAACAGGAGATGGCCTATGTCTATATATCATTGGATTGTTTTGACAGGATTTGGAATATGCTTTTTATTATGTCTATTCCAATTTTTCCGGATCATGTTATCCGGTAAACCGGTTGATCCGGCTCAGCCTCGTGGAAAAGTAGGGACAGCTATAGCATATTCCTTTACAGGAGCTATGTCTCCTCTAAAAAAGGAAACGGCATATCTTCATCTTCCCACCTATACAGCAGGCATCATTTTTCACCTCGGGACTTTTTTGAGTTTTTTCTGGCTGGTTTTGCACTTTTTTAACGTTCATATCATTTTGTGGTTAATTTATGGCTCATCCATTTTTCTAATCGCCTCAAGTATATGTGGTCTTTCTATTTTCATTAAGAGAATTCTCAATCCAACATTGCGAAATCTATCTCATCCTGACGATTATTTTAGCAACCTGCTGATAGCTGGATTCCAGACCCTCTCGGCAATTACTCTACTTTGGGACAGACTGATTCCTTCCCTATTCCTCTATGCCGGCATTTTGTTTCTTTACATACCACTTGGTAAACTACGTCATACCGTTTATTTTTTTACTTCGCGTATTCATCTTGGAATTTTTTATGGAAGACGCGGAGTTTGGCCATTGAAGAAGCAAAAACGATGGTAAAGAAAAAATCCTTAACTTCTAAGCAACAGAAGGCTCTTGAGCTTTTTGACAGGAAATTAGATGGAAGACTTCGAACTCATCTGAATAGTTGCGTTCGTTGCGGACTTTGTGGAGAATCCTGCCATTATTTTTTAACCGGTAAAAATGATCGTTTTATTCCGGGGAGAAAAGTAGACCAGATTTCCAGGATTTATCGCAGATATTATACTATTCTTGGCCGCTTGGTTCCCAAATGGGTTGGCGCCAAAGATTTAGATAACAAAAGCATCGAAGAAATGGCAGACCTCATTTTTGGTGCTTGTACAATGTGCGGACGTTGTTCCATTCATTGTTCTGTGGGAGTCGATGTGTCTTTTCTTGTACGAACTGCCCGTTCTATGCTCGTTGAATTTGATCTCGTTTCTCCGGGACTTCAATCGACCATAGATACTGCTATACAAACGGGCAACAATATGGGTATTCCCCGTGAGGAATTTGTTGATACTCTTGAATGGCTTGAAGAAGATCTTCAGTTAGAATTAGATGATAAAGAGGCAGCAATTCCCCGTGACCAAAAGGGGAAACACATATTATATACACTGAATCCCCGGGAGCCTAAATTTTTCCCGCTATCCATCAGCGCCATAGCTAAAATCTATTATGCGGCTAAGGAAGATTGGGTGATCTCAACGTACACCTACGATGTCACAAATTATGCCTATTATTCCGGAGATGATGCCGGAGCCAGGGAACTGACCCAGCGGCTTTATGATGAAATGAAAAAATTAGAAGCTGATATGCTTGTCCTGGCAGAATGTGGTCACGGTTTCCGTGCCATTAGATGGGAAGGACCACGTTGGATCGAAAAACCTTATCCATTTAAGGTAATATCTGTTATTGAATTGATTGCAGAATATATCCGGTCAGGCCGAATTAAACTTGATCCATCTAAAAATCAGAAACTTGTTACTCTGCACGACCCGTGCAACCTTGTTCGGGCTGGCGGGATCATAGAAGAACAGAGATATATATTGAATAAAGCTGTTGAGAATTTCATCGAAATGACTCCTAACAGGGTAAATAACTATTGTTGTGGCGGCGGAGGTGGTCAGCTCTCTATGAGTGAATATAATGAAAGGCGCATACAATCCGGAGGAATTAAAGCAGAGCAGATTCGTAAAACCAAAGCCAGAATTGTTGCAACTCCCTGCCATAACTGCATCGATCAACTTATGGAGCTCAATAAAGAATATCAGCTTGGAGTAGAGATTAAAACCATTAGTGAAATTGTGGCTGATGCTTTGGTCATAAAGTAGAAAACCTCAGAACAAAATCTCCTGATGATTAAAAACATTCGGGAAACTAATTAATTTAACCTTTATAATTCATAACTTATAGAATTATGTTTTTGGCTTGGGTTATACAAAATTACAACCTTAAAGGGTGTATGTCAAGTAAACCGGCATGTTTTATTATCATGCCCCGCAGGGATAATAAGCACTTTGTAAAATTCTATACGAAGGGCCATTGAAGGGTTAATATTTAAGACACTTTCTCTACGTTTAGGTACTCAAATACCACCCGAACAAGAAAATGCCTATATGGCATACACTTCGTTGGCACCTCTAATTGATAAGTTTTTCTTTACTACCCCAAAACAAGTATTAAGAATATATCTTCAAATCTAAAAAAGGCTGCCTAAATTAGACAGCCCTGAAACAACAAATTATTTCAATAGGATACAATTCATCTGTTTTGATTGGCAAGATCCTTTACATCTTTTCAGTTCCTGCCAGAATTTTGATAGTTTGTTTGTGGTTTTTGGGCATATGTCTTATGTTATGAGATACGAATTCTCATCCTTCCAATATTCCATTCTTCCAGCCTCCCTGTCTTTTCAGTTCCTGCCAGAACCTGATGAAATTGTTGGATTTGGATTTATAAATATACAAACTATATCACTACTGTCCGGTTAACGAATATATAAAAGTTCGGGAAGACTAAATATATAAGCGATAGAAGTTCTTTGAAATATTTTTCGATTTGAAATCAAAATCCTCATATAAAACGCTCTCTCTTCGTCCGCCAGCTGGCGGA
>JAUWBB010000005.1 GCA_030605195.1 Bacteroidota bacterium | reverse complement strand
AACATAACAAATTTCCTTAATATTTTCATTTAGCGCTTTAAGACTATACCGCATTTGAACGGCTTTTTTATTGTGCATTATTTCTTCGCTAAACCTGTGTGGGAAAAATACCCTCTCGAAAATATTTTTAACATGGTTCGTGGTTATCTTTTTCCCATCATATTCAATTACGTTCAGCCTTTCCTCCTCTGGTAAATGTTCACCGATTACATTAGAATAAACATCCTCAGGAAAATACCGACTGCAAAAAATTGGAGTACCACATGCAGTAGACTCTATTATTGGTAACCCCCTGCCCTCTGTTTCACTAGGTAGTAACACCAGTGAGGCTATATTATAAAGCTCTGTAATTCCAACGGGGTTTTCAAACTTCTTTTTAAATTTCTCTTTGTCAAGTTCACTAAAAATAAAGGCAAGATAAACCTTGTCCCTGAATTCCCTGTCAATTGAATTCAGAAGAATAAAGAAACGCTTTAATAATTTTTCAAAATACCGATAATGACCTGCGGCTATCGGTCCGGTTACCAATATGGTTAGTTTTAGATTTTTTGTCTCCCTGAATTTGTTAGAGAAATCAGAATATTTCAGTAATTTATCTATCAATTCGAAGCCTACTTCTATGCGTTTTCGTGAAATAATCCTTGTTGGTTGTAAAAAAACAATATTCTCAGCAAGGAAATTTCTTATGGGTTTTGTTCTCCGGTATCCTACAAGAATGGGTCTTGGGCTATTTTCATTAACCAGCTTTCGTTTAAGTACATCTTCGGCAGAATATGCTACCAGAGTATCCTCATACCTGCTGAGAATTTTTTCGAACTGATAAAAGGTGTTTATCTTTTTCCTCTTATTTGTATTCGTGAATTCAAGTGTGTCAACAGCTGTTCCAATTAGTTTTATATTTGCCGGATTGTGTCCGTTTACATTAATTAGATGTTTATTTTGATTGTAATTAATGTTCACCGATACCCACGACCTTGATTCCCATGGGAATAAAACTTCAACCAATGAAAAGAATTCTCCAAGATGTGAATTGATAAAAAAGAAATCGCGAGGACCAGCCTGTGATCTTTTTACTTCAATTTCCGCCGGTTTGCTTCCTCCTTCCCAATAGAAATCATGATTATTGCAAATTACAGGTATTCCAAGGTATTCTGATACCAGAACAATAGCCAAAGCAAGAGAAACGTTTCCAGGATTTGAGCATACATTTACCGTAAATAACAACCTGATGTTATTTGTTTCAATGTATTTCGCCAGTTTTTTGGTTATGGTAAGTACTTGTTTCCAGAATTTAACAATCAATGTATTGTATTCAGAGCTTCCTCTTTCCAGCTTTGTAAAAAAGAAATCCTTGTAGAGTTCCCAACTGTCAAATCCTTCTGCTTCCTTAATAATAAAACGTTTTGTCCTTGTATCGATTATTTGATACGACTCCGGTTTAAATAGTCCTCCAATATAATGGATATTAATACCTTGGTAATTTGTACGGTATATTTTCGCGTATTTTTCAATTTCAATTGTTACCCCATCAACAGAATACCCAAAGGTAACAAAGGCAACCCCTCCTTTTCTTATATAATCTTTATATTCTTCATACGAACCTTTAAATTCTACAGACGGTACTTTTCTGCGTTCCTTCATTCTGTCAATAAATAAACCCAGATCAAACCAGGTATTTATCCTTTCTTCCTTCAGTTGTTTCAGAATTTCATCTGTTGTTATTCTTTTCTGCATTTTTTTTCCCTTACATCGGTTTTAATATGTATCGGAATTTACTCTCCGCCTCCCGATAGTTATCGGGTTTCGGGATCAGCCTTAGCATCTCCGTAGGAGTCCTTTGGACAGCCTTGTGCTACAATCAAACAAATTTAACACATCTCTCTCAATAATATATTTTTTTAATAAATTCGCGAAGCTATGTTCTATATTTAATTCTGATAAAAGTTTATTAAATTTATTTCTTAATTTTAAGAGCTAAAAATAGAATATGTTTATAAGGGCATTCTGGAAATCAATTTTATGGGCTATAATAATTTTTCTCCTCAGTTCTATTCCCGGGAAAAATCTTGACAAAGCAAATATCTTCGATCTATTATATCTCGATAAGCTGATTCATGTGTTTTTATATTTTACCCTGACAATATTGCTTATCCCGGGTTTTAAGAAGTTTGTTAATTTTCTTGGTGCAAGATATTCACTGGTCTATTCGTTAGTTATTTCCGTATTTTATGGTATGATAATAGAGATTTTTCAGCAATATTTATTTCATGACCGTAGCGCCGAATTTATGGATATTGTTGCAAATCTGGCCGGCGCATTAATTGCAACATTTTATTATGCTTTTTTCATCAAAATTTTTTAATTACTTGTTTCGCTCATGAGATCGCCCCGCCCAGGCGGAACTAAGTTGTTAAATTGCTAAAATATTGATGATGGGCCAACAATTTAGCCAACTTGCCATAAAGGTATTTTCATTACTCGTCTTTCATGACGTCCACCATCGAATGTTGTATTCAGAAAAGTCCTTACAAAAACAATGGCTTGTTCCAGATCGATAAACCGGCTTGGCAATGCGCAAACATTCGCATTATTATGTGACCTGGCTAATCTTGTTATTTCTGTATTCCAACATAAAGCAGATCTTATTCCCTGATATTTATTCAAGGTCATATTTGCGCCATTTCCACTTCCACATATAACTATTCCAAAATTAAATTCCTTATCCTCCATCGCTCTTGCCAATGGATGAAAATAATCAGGATAATCAACACTTTCCTTTGAATATGTTCCAAAATCCTTTATTATATACTCTTCACTTGTTAAAAAAGATTTTAACTTCTCCTTCAAAAAAAAACCTGCATGATCACTTGATATTGCAATTTTTAAATTTTTCATTTTATCTTTATTTACTATCAAATTTAACAAAATAAATCAATTTAACATTTTTAAGTATTTTTTGTTATCTTAATATTCTGAAAATCTACATTTTAATGTTTTTTTCCTGTCTATAGTAAACAATAGGCGCTTACAAAACAAAACTTACTATCATGTTATCGATAGTAATTAAAATATATTTGGGTCATTCGCTACGCTGTCATTGAAATACAACAAATGACAATGAATGACTGTAAGCTAATAGTACTAAATTTGACAATCCCGCCGAAGGTGGCTTTATTTTAAAACTTGTTTTGAAAATAATATAGTTTCTATTCATAAAATTGTATAAAAATAAATTAACAATCTATATTTAATATGCGGTTAATTATTTTTAATTATTTTTCAAAATTTCATTTGTAATATAAATATTGAAATTCATATAATATTTTCCATGATTTTTCAAAATTTATTTTTCAATTTTGTATCATGAATAACTAACATGGTTTTCACATCTGTTTTTGTATATTTTCCTAATTTTTTTTAACAAAAAATATAATTAACAGAGTGTTAATTATTTATATAACATACTAAAAATAAAATATATATAATAAATATATATGTTAATAAAGTGTTTTGATTTATTTAATATCATAATTTGCAATTAAAAAACATATATTTTAATAACACAATTAACCGAATAAATGTATTATATTATAAAAAATATAAAATAAACATATATAATATGAATGTTAATTATGAAGAATTAAAAGAAAAAGGTTACATCGATAAAGAAATTGATAATTCAATAAATATTGTTGATGAGATTAAGAAATTGAAAAAAAGTAAAAATGCTATTCTGTTAGCACATTATTATCAGGAAGGAGATGTTCAGGATATTGCTGATTTTGTTGGGGATAGCTTAGCTTTGTCACAAAAGGCAGCAAAATCAAAAGCTGATATTATTGTATTTGCAGGTGTGCATTTTATGGCTGAAACAGCAAAAATACTTGCACCAAATAAAAAAGTTTTATTACCTGACTTAAATGCAGGCTGTTCATTAGCAGAGTCCTGTTTGTATGAAGATTTCGAAACATTTAAAAATAAATATAGGGATCATACCGTAATTTGTTATGTAAATACCACGGCAAGGATAAAAACGCTTACTGATATTGTTTGTACTTCTTCAAATGCAGTTCAGATTGTAGAATCATTACCAAAAAATGAAAAAATAATATTCGCACCTGATAAAAACTTAGGTAATTATATAAATAGTATTACTGGAAGAAAAATGGTTATATGGGATGGAGCTTGTCATGTTCATGAGGAATTTAGCCTGGAAAGGATACTTGAATTAAAAAAGGAAAATCCTGAAGCGAAAATAATTGCTCATCCGGAATGTGAGAAACCAATTTTGATAGTAGCTGATCATATAGGATCAACTTCTTCTTTGTTGAAATTTACAGTTGAAGATAGAGCAGAAAAGTTTATTGTTGCAACAGAATCTGGAATAATTCATCAAATGAAGAAAAAAAATCCTGGGAAAATTTTCATTCCTGCTCCACCAAAAGATTCAACATGCGGGTGCAATGATTGTAATTTTATGAAATTAATTACAACAAAGAAAGTTTATAATTGTTTGAAGTATGAGCAACCGGAGATCGTTTTAAATGAAGAAATGCGAATAAAGGCTGAAATTCCGATAATAAGAATGCTTGAAATATCTGAAAAACTAGGACTATAATGTTCAAAGGAAGTATATAACATAAGCGGAAAGTATTGAAAAATAAATATTAAATGAGAAATTATTTTCTTTTGGTTATATTATTTAGCTCTATTGTATGTATTGGACAAAAGGCAGAAATTGATCCTGATGGCTATAATATTTTTTATTATCCAAACGGTCAAATTTCGAGCGAAGGATTTATGAAAAACGGAAAACCTGATGGATACTGGAAAACGTATTATGTAACGGGGATAAAAAAATCGGAAGGAAAAAGAAGAAATTTTTTACTTGATAGTATTTGGGTGTTTTATAATCAAGTAGGTGATACGATTGAAAGAATAAGTTATGTATATGGAAAAAGAAATGGTTATTATTATAAATATGAAAATAAAAGCGGTGTTACCTCTCAAAATAGGAATATTATTTCTAAAGAACTTTATGTTAACGAAAAAAAAGAAGGATTATCCTTTTATTATTACAACGATGGAAAAATATATAGAGTAGTAAATTATGTAAATGGCGGGAAACAGGGATTAGCAAAAGAATACTCTAAGGAAAACGTTATAATAACTTTATTTGAATATCATAAAGGTGTTTTAATTGACCGGCAGAGAATCAATAGAAAAGACAAAGACGGACTTAAACAGGGAGTGTGGAAAGATTTTAATAATGATGGAAAAGTATCTGTTGAAAGATCATACAAGGGTGACCTTTTACACGGGTTATACAAGGAGTATGATCATAAAGGAGATTTAATTTTAACAATTCAGTATAGTGAAGGAAAAATTGTTGAGGAAAATATTGAAGATAGCCAGACTGTAGAGATAAAAAGAGAATACGATAAAAATGGAAATCTTATATATACAGGACCATTCAGGAAGAACGTACCGATAGGAATACACCGAAAATATTCTTCTGAAGGGGATGTTGTTAGTTCAAAGATATACAATGATAATGGTAATGTTGTTTCGGTGGGCATAGTGAATGAAAAGGGAGAAAAGCTGGGTGCATGGAAGAATTATTATTCGTCAGGAGAAAAAAGATCGGATGGAGAATATATACGTAATCAACAGTCAGGAAAATGGACATATTATTTTAAGAATGGCGCCATTGAGCAGGAGGGTAGTTTCAGGAGTAATAAGCCGGAAGGATTATGGACATGGTATCACAAGAATGGCAATATTCTCAGGGAAGAAGAATATTATAATGGAAAAGAAGATGGAATATCCATAGAATATTCAGAGAAAGGAGATTTAATTGCGAAAGGTGATTATCTGGAAAGTGAAAAAGAGGGCGAATGGTTTTATAATGTTGGAGATCATACAGAAGAAGGAAAATATATAGTCGGATTAAGAGAAGGTATATGGAAATATTTTTACGATAACGGATCGATGAAATACATAGGTAACTATAAGCAGGATAATCCGGACGGGAAGCATAAAAAATTTTGGGAGAACGGAAACCTGAAAGAAGAGCAATTTTATTCGATGGGAATCATGGAGAAAACATGGAAAAAGTATAATCAGGAAGGAAATCTGATCATGACCATTACCTATAGGAATGATGTTGAGTACCGGATTAACGGAATAAAAGTAAAACTTCCGGAGAGCGATGTGAGATTGGTAAAATAAATCTGCTATATTATTGAATTAAGCTATATGGAAAAAGAATTTAATGTCAGAGCGGATTTGTTATCGGCAACGGAAAGGGAGTATGAAAAGAAACTTCGACCGGTGGAGTTTGCTGAATTTAGCGGTCAACAAAAAGTTATAAAGAATTTAAAAGTATTTGTTGAAGCAGCGATGATGAGAAAAGAGGCATTGGATCATGTACTTCTTAATGGCCCGCCGGGTTTGGGTAAAACCACTCTGGCAAACATTATTGCTCACGAATTGGCTGTAAACATAAAAATAACTTCCGGGCCGGTGCTGGACAAACCAGGTGATCTGGCGGGTCTTTTAACCAGCCTTGAAGAAAACGATGTTCTGTTTATTGACGAAATACACAGGTTAAGCCCAGTAGTGGAAGAATATTTATATTCAGCTATGGAAGATTATAATATTGATATTATGATCGACAAGGGTCCGAATGCAAGATCAATACAATTAAATCTTAACCCATTTACTTTAATTGGAGCCACAACTAGATCAGGACTATTAACAAGCCCGTTGAGAGCAAGGTTTAGTATCCGGTTTCATCTCGAGTATTATGACGCAAAGATATTGACAAAAATTATACACCGGTCAGCAGGAATACTGAAGGTGAAGATAGAAAATGATGCTGTTGATGAAGTTGCTAAAAGGAGCAGGGGAACACCTCGAATAGCAAATGCTTTGCTTCGCAGAGTAAGAGATTTTGCCCAGGTAAAAGGAAGTGGTGATATCGATATAGATATAGCAGAATATTCATTGAAAGCAATGAATATTGATAAACACGGTCTTGATGAAATGGATTTAAGAATTTTATTGACAATCATAGAAAAATTTAATGGTGGGCCAGTTGGTCTTTCAACGATAGCCACGGCAGTTGGAGAAGACAGCGGTACAATTGAAGAAGTTTATGAACCTTTTCTAATAAAAGAAGGATATATAAAACGTACACCCAGAGGCAGAGAGGTAACAGAATTTGCCTATAACCACCTTAAAATAAAACAAACAGGAAGAACCGGTTTGTTATTTTAAGAATTGGAGGCATTTTAAATTTTAAGCATTCATAATTTAAGTGAGATCGACACGATAGCTATCGGGGCTTAGTTCATAAACATTGATAAACTATTTAAAATGAATGGATTAGCTTCGCTGAGCTCATCCCTTCGGTCTTCGGTTCCTGCGTTATTCGTTACGCTCATGAGTGCTAAAGCCGTTCGCGGGAAGGATATAAAAGTAACATAAGTCTTTCATTCCCAACTTGATTGGAAATCCAAATGAATTATTCAAGTTAATAATCAAAATAAAAAGTTTTCTAATAAAGGCAAGTTCTACGGAGTAATATCATATTTCTAATATAATTTTTTATATATTTATAAGGCAAAAAGTTTAGTAATATTCTCTTAAACAAATTAGTATGAAAGATTTAATTAAACGCATAGGCCTTGTTTTTATCGTTGCAGGTGTCGTTTTGCTTGGGGTTTCCGAATTGGGTGGAATGGAAAGCAATAAGATTTTGGTAATAAGCGGAAGCTTAATTCTTGGGGGTTTTATAGTTTATGTAATTCTTAATAATATTATGGAATGACGGATAAAATAACAGGAAAAGATTCTGTTAATGTTTACTGGATTAAGAACATGGCATTTGAGGCCGAAATAGGTGGCCATAAAATAACAATTGATGCTGATGTTGGAGTGGGTGGTGATAATTTGGGACCAAAGCCGAAGCCGTTAATGTTGGTTGCTCTGGCTGGATGTACCGGAATGGATGTTGTTTCTCTTATGCGAAAAATGAAGGTAAATTTTGATAAGTTTAACATAAAAGTTGATGCGGATCTAACAGAAAAGCACCCGAAGCAATATATTAGGATGCATATAATATATGAAATTTTCGGAAAAGATCTGCGTTATGATAAAATTAAGCGTGCCGTTGAATTATCACAGGACAGGTCTTGTGGGGTTAGCGCAATGTATAAAGATGTACTGGAATTAACCTATAAAATTGAGTTATACGAAGTATAAAAGGTTGGAAGAGGCAATTCAGAGTGCTGATTTAAATTGTTGCAGGAAACGTATATCGTTTTCAAAAAACAAGCGGATATCTTTTATTTGGTATTTTAACATTGTTATCCTTTCAATTCCCATTCCAAAAGCAAAACCAGTGAATTTTTGATTATCTATTCCTGTATATTCAAGCACATTGGGATCAACCATTCCGCAACCTAAAATTTCTAGCCAACCGGTGTATTTACAAACCGTACAACCCTTACCGTTACATAATTTACAGGAAATATCCATTTCTGCTGAAGGTTCCGTAAAAGGAAAGAAAGATGGTCTTAATCTGATTCGGGTTTTTTCGCCAAACATTTCCTTTGAAAAGTAAAGTAGTGTTTGTTTCAAATCGGAAAAAGAAACATTTTCGTCTATATACAATCCTTCTACTTGGTGAAAAATACAATGTGAACGGGAGGAAATAGCCTCGTTGCGGTAAACCCTGCCCGGAGAAATAGTACGAATAGGGGGCTTTTGTTTTTCCATTACACGCACCTGAACGGATGAGGTATGTGTACGCAATAAAATATCTGCAATTTTGCCTTCGGAATCAATACATTTTTCAATAAACACGGTATCTTGCATATCCCTTGCCGGGTGTTCGGGCGGAAAGTTTAATTTGGAAAAAACATGAGCATCGTCTTCAATTTCTGGTCCTTCGGAAATAGTAAAGCCTAAACGGGTGAATATTGAAATAATTTCGTTTCGGACAATCGAAATAGGATGCCGGGAGCCGAGGTTAAAGGAATCACCGGGCAGGGTTAGGTCAAGATCGATTTTGGAGGGGGGCTTTTTTTTTAATTCGGAATGTAATGTGTCAATTTTAAGCTGAATAAAATTTTTAAGTTCGTTGAGCTTTTTACCAAAATCCCGCTTCTGATCCGGGGGTATTATTTTGAATTCTTCAAATAGCGCTGATAAGATTCCTTTTTTACTTAAGTATTTTATTCGAAAACTTTCAATATCTTTCTTGCTTGAAGCACTGAAGTTTTTTACTTCTCTAAGGATTTCTTCGATTTTAGATAGCATTTCAAGCTTGGGTTTTCTAAATGAAATAAAAACAAATTTAATGGATTTTTGGTTTGGACTGGTTTAATAATTTTATTTTCTAACCCGTTTCATCTTTATTATGATGATATTCTCTGATGGCCGATCAAAATCGTCGGTCTTTACCGAAGCGATTTTGTCAATTAGCTCCAGACCCTCAAGTATTTCACCGAATACAGTATAGCTTCCATCAAGATGTGGAGTCCCGCCGATCGTTTTGTAAACAGACCTATGAATTTCAGGGATTATATAGGGGGTAAGTTTAGCGAATTCTTCTTCGGTTTTTAAAGAGGCGGCCTCTTGTATTTTAGCGTAATCAAATGCCTTTTCTTTTTCAATATTAATGTTTTTGAAAAAAATAGATTGCTTTTTCATGTTGTTTATTCTTTGCTCAAGCTGGTTTAATTGAATATCATTGAGGATTTCCCCTTGCACAAAATAAAATTGAGAACCAGAAGATTCTTTATCAGGATTTTCTTCGTCACCTTTACGGGCGGCAGCTAACGCACCTTTTTTATGAAATAAAGAAGAATGGAACTCGGCAGGAACAGTATATTCGGCAAGGTCAGGATTTTCTGATAACCCTTTTGGGTTTTGCCTGGTGGCGGGATCACCGGACTGTATCATAAAATGATTAATTACACGATGAAAAGTCAAACCATCATAAAATTTGCTTTTTACCAATTTTAAAAAGTTGTCGCGGTGCAAGGGTGTTTCATTGTATAATTTGACTTTAATCATGCCCATGCTGGTTTTGATATTTACAAGTGGCTCCTTATTGTTCTTGTAGGAATTACAGGCGGATGAGAAAATAAGACAAACAAGGAGGGTTAACAATGTGTAATGTTTAGTGGATAACATAAAAATAAGGTTTAAGATTATAGCTTTATTTAACAAAAGTTACATATACGGTTGAAAGATTATTAACCGGATGCAAGAAAAAAACATGCAGAAAATATTGAAGCTATAATTCGTTTAAAAAAAATCAAGTAAAGATAGTTTTTAAATGCAGATAATATTGAATATTGGTCCATTTTGCTTATGAATGTTTATACGATAAAATCAACAGCAGATTTACATAAATATTATATATTTTCGCTAAGGAAAATTTTTGATAAAGGATTTGCGTTATGACAAAAAACAAGAAGCACCCATACAGACTTGGATTAATTGAAGGATGGTTATCCATTGTTTTTAATGTTATTCTTTTTGGATTGAAGTATTGGGCAGGGATAGTTACCGGATCGATTGCCATAGTTGCAGATGCATGGCATACCATTTCTGATTCTTTTTCATCCGTAATTATTTTAATAGGATTTAAGCTAGCCTCAAAACCGCCCGATAAAGAACATCCATTTGGACACGGTCGGGCAGAGTTGATTTCATCTTTGGTTGTGGGTATAATTTTAGGACTGATAGGGTTTAATTTCTTAAGCGAATCCATTTTAAGAATTAGGGAGCACCGGGCAGTCGAATTTGACAACTTTGCAATTGTTGTAATGGTAATTTCTATCATTATTAAAGAAGGAATGGCACAATACGCCTATTGGGCGTCAAAAAAGATCGGTTCTAAAGCGCTTAAAGCAGATGCGTGGCATCATCGTACCGATGCGTTTTCATCCATAATAATCCTGATTAGAATAATCCTGGGGAATAAATTATGGTGGGTTGACGGGTTATTGGGTATTTTTGTTTCATTCATGTTATTTTATGCTGCATTTAGTATAATAAGGGAGACAAGCAGCTCGTTATTAGGCGAAAAACCAGATGATAGGTTAATTCAAAAAATCAAAGGCATAGCGGAAAAAATTGATACTTCCGAACTTAGGTTGCACCATTTTCATATTCATCAATATGGGCAACATAGTGAAATGACTTTTCATATTGTGCTAGCCGCGGAAATGAAATTGGAGGAAGCAAAAGAAATCACAGATTTTTTATTTAGGGAAATTAAAAAAGAAATGAATATTTTGGCGACAATTCATATAGACACTAAAAGCATACATTAAATAGTCCGGTCTTCAGATTGCCGACTTAAAAATGCAAAGTATAATGAGATTAGCAATTTTAGGCATTACAAACTTAAGACACTGAATAGTTACGTTTAATTATTTTTTAATTAAAACGGTTGTGATTTATTTATATTTTGGGTTTTGATATTTGAGATTTTGGCTTTCATGGTAGCTTTGGAGTTTGTGAACAGGATCTGTTTAGGTGTAATAAATATTTTTAAGGTGAATCACATAAAACAATTAGCAGGACAGACCGCCATTTATGGATTGGGAACAATGGCTCCAAGATTTTTAAATTATGCATTATTAACACCGTTTTATACGCGGATCTTTATGCCTGGAGAATATGGTGTCGTAACAGAATTATATGCATATGTTGTTGTATTGCTTGTTATACTGACTTATGGGATGGAAACAGGTTTTTTCAGGTTCGCTGAGAAAGAAAAGAATAACGAAAAAGTTTTTACCACGGCACTTTTGTCTTTGTTAACAACCTCTGTGGCATTTGTACTAATAGTACTTTTGTTTAATAACAAAATTGCTGGTATTATTGGTTATTCGTTGAACAGGGAATATATTATCATATTGTCAATAATAATATCAATCGATGCTTTTACAGCAATTCCTTTTGCAAAGCTTAGAAGAGAAAACCGCAGTCTTCGTTTTGTTACAATTAAATTGATTAATACCGGGGTGATTATCGGTTTAGTTTTCTTTTTCCTCTATGCTGCACCAAAACTATTGGAAGACGGTAAACAAAACTGGATAGAAAGGATATATTCTCCGGAAATCGGTGTAGGTTACGTATTTATTGCAAATTTGATGGGAAGTATTATTACGTTAATCTTATTGGTTCCTGAAATATTTCAGGTAAAATTATATTTCGAGGTGAAATTATTTAAAAGAATGGTTATTTATTCTTTTCCGCTATTAATTGCCGGCCTGGGCGGGAGTATTAATGAGGCGCTGGATAAGATTATTTTGAAGCATTTACTACCGGATTCAGGTACAGCTATTGATCAAGTTGGTATTTATGGAGCTAATTTTAAAGTGGCGGTGATTATGACATTATTTATACAAATGTTCAGGTATGCTGCAGAACCGTTCTTTTTTTCAAAAGCTAAAGAGAAAAATGCAAAGGAGCTTTATGCTGATGTTATGAAGTATTTTGTAATATTTTGTTTGATCATTTTCCTGGGTGTTATGATGTATATTGAAATAGTAAAACATTTTATAGGACCTGAATTCAGGGAAGCGCTGGATATCGTTCCGATTGTTTTGATAGCGAATCTTTTTTATGGAATATTTGTGAATCTTTCAATATGGTATAAATTGAATGATCTGACAAAATACGGAGCAGTTATTGTTATGACAGGGGCCATGGTTACTGTTATAATAAACATTGGTTTTGTACCGGAATATGGATACTATGCATCGGCGTGGGCTCATTTTTTCTGTTACTTAATAATGGTTATCATTTCATTTTTTTGGGGTCGCAAATTTTACAAAATAAAATATGATTTAGTTTCAATAAGTGTTTATATTGGAATAGCGCTGTTTTTGTATTTTGTTAGTGAAATAATAAATATTGATTCAACAATAGGAAAATTAGGGATTAACACAATAATATATTTAATTTTTATTGTATTCATTATGTGGAAAGAAGATTTAAAGGGTTTATTTAACGGAAAATGATTGATAAAAAGGAAGGATAGAATGTTATAAGTTATGTGTTGAAAGTTATTGGTTAATTGTAAGTAGTTAAATTTATAACGGATAGTTTTAATCGTATAACAATTTATCTGGCTATCAAAAGTGGATTATTAAAGCAAAAAAGAGAGAGAAATTAAACACAAAAAGGATGAAAGTAAAAATTGTAAACAAATCAAAGCATTCATTACCAGAATACAGTACTCCTTTATCTGCAGGAATGGATTTACGGGCTAATCTGGAACACCCAATAGTTATTAAAACACTGGAAAGGGCTTTGATTCCAACAGGAATATATATTGAACTTCCGGAAAACCTTGAGGCCCAGATTAGACCAAGGAGCGGAATTGCACTGAAAAAGGGAATTACGGTGTTGAATACACCGGGAACGATAGATGCCGATTACAGAGGGGAGATAGGTGTAATTTTAATAAATTTATCAAAAAAGAAAGTGGTTATCGTTGATGGTGAACGAATTTGTCAGATGATAATAGCGAAGCATGAAAAAGTTGAATGGAAAGAAGAAGAATGTCTTGTTGAAACAACACGTGGCGAAGGAGGATTTGGACATACAGGAAAAAGCTAAAAAAGGGTTAAAAAATAATCGGTGTGTTGGGGTAAAAAAAGAAAATAAAGAAAAATTAAATTAATCTAATTAACCTAATTTCGCCCTGCCAAAGGGAGCCTTCCGGGAGAAAGGAAGGGTATGGCATAAATAAATTCAAAAAACCAAGTCCCAATTAGGTTATTGGGAATTAAAGATTAGGAGTGGAAGTAAACAAAATTATTAAATCACGACAAATAAAAATCAATACAAGCAGAGAAAATTCATTTTGTAAATCAATAAACAATTTTGAACTTTGACCCACTGGGCGGAGAATAAATTACGAAAAGTTATAGTAATGAGAAAAAAAGAAGCAATGGGCTATTTAATATTGGTTTGTTTATTGATGTTAATGTCAGGATGTTCAAGGAATATTTACCAGGAAAGCAGCCAAATGCAGAAAAGGAAAGAATTATCAGGAAAGGATAAAATAAATTTTAATTACTTTTTTACGGAAGCACTAAAATTAAAAATGGGAGGAAGGGTTGAAGACATCCCCAAAGCCCTGGCATATTATAGAAAATGCCTGGATGTAAATCCTTATAGTGATGCATCAATGTATCAAATATCCAATATATTGGTAATGGGAGGCTATTATGAAAATGCAATGTTATATGCAAAAAAAGCAGCAGAAATTGATCCTGGTAATATATGGTACCAATTGCTATTAGCAAACTTGTATCATGCTGTGGATAAAAAGGATAGTACAATAGTTGTTTATAATAATATTATAGAAAAATATCCTGAAAGAATAGACCTGTATTTTAATTTGGCTGGTCTCCATGTAGAGTATGGTAATATAAGAAAAGCGTTAAAAATATATGAAGAGCTGGAAAAGAAATACGGAAAAAATGCAAAGATATCAATTGCAAAAGAACAAATATATTCAAAGATTGGAAAAGTAGAAAAGGCAGAAAATGAACTAATATATTTAATTCAGACATATCCGGAAGAATTAAGATTTTACGGAATGCTGGCAGAGTTATACTCTGCAAAGGATATGGATGAAAAAGCGAAAGAAATATATAATACTATATTCAGGAAAGATCCGGATTATGGATTAGCGCAATTGTCTATTCTTGAATTTTACAGGAAAAAAGGTGAATACAGAGAGGTTTTTACTATTTTAGAAAAAATAATAAACAATAAGAACATTAATATCGAAGCGAAAATAGAAATGATGATATCATTTATTCGTGATCAGAGAGAATTAAAGGAACATAAAAAAGAGGTAAACAGGGCACTGGGTTTGTTGAAGAATATATATCCTGAAGATAATAGGATCAGGTTACTGTATGCGGATTATTATGTAAGACTGTCCAGACATGAAGATGCAGCCGAAGAATTAAGATATGTGATTGAAAGTGTTAAGGATAATTATATGGTATGGGAGCATTTGATGTTTGTTGAAAACGCGTTGGGGGAATATGAAAGGCTTTATGAAGAAAGCATTGAGGCAATTAAAATTTTCCCGATGGCACCAACCTTATATTTATTTAAGGGGATTGCTTGTATTGAGATTGGGAATGAGGATGAAGCAATAGAAACACTGAAGAAAGGATTGAAAATAGCCGGAGAAAATAAAGATCTGATCACACAGTTGTATTCTATGTTGGGTGAAGCATATCGGAATAAAGGGCAAAATCACTTATCAGATGACGCATTTAATAAAGTATTGGAAATTGATAAAAAAAATTTATATGTATTGAATAATTATAGTTATTATTTATCATTAAGGGAAGAAAAATTAGAAGAAGCACTGGAAATGAGCAAGGTATGTATAAAAAAAGAGTCAGAAAACTCTACCTATCTTGATACATATGCCTGGATACTGTTTAAGATGAAGAATTATAAGAAGGCGAAAAAATACCTTGAATTAGCGTTAAAAAATAATGGAAGTAAGAGTAGTGAAATTGTTGAACACTATGGAGATGTATTATTTATTATTGGTGAAAAGGAAACAGCATTGGAATATTGGGAAAAAGCAAGACAGTTAGGAAAAATATCCGGAGAACTGGATAGGAAGATATCAGATGTGGAAGAAAAAATGGGAATGAAAATCAATAAAAATGAGAAAGAACATGTAAAAGAATGAAAATATTTAAATTTATTATAGTTATGTTGGTGATAATAATAATATTATCAGCATGCAAAACACATGAAACCCTGCTCAGAAAAGACGTTAAAACAATGAGGATTAAGAGGATTATGCGAAAGACCAAGGAGAGAGATAACAAAATTATGAGCATGTGGGTAAAAAGGTATAACGCAATTTACTATGTGGGAGATAAAGAAAAAGCGTTTAGAGGAAATTATAAGATAATTAAAGATAGTTTGGTTCTTATATCATTAGGATCAGTACTTGGTATTGAGGGTGTTAGAATATTATTTATGCCTGATTCAATATTTTTTGTTGACAGGATAAACAAGGTATATTTTTCCGGGGATTACAGTGATTTCAAAAAGTACAATAAGTTTGACGTAGATTACAATTCATTGCAAAATGTTTTATTAAACAATGGTGATATTATAAGAGAATTAGGAAATTATTCAAAAATGGAAGGAAAAGAAAAGGCAAAAGTAGTTAATGGAAATTATTTAATAAAGTTTTGGAATGAGGATGAAAAGAACTTGGATACTCGAAAAGATGAAATAAAATGGATGCAGGAAATAGAAATTGATAAAGAGCATTTTACGGTTAAAAGAATATTTGTAGAGGAACTTGAACAAAAAAAGAGTTATGAAATTAGATATAGCGATTTAAGAAAAGTAGAAAATGTATTTGTTCCTTTCAGAATAGGGATTGAATTTAGAGAAATAAACAATTTGTTAAAGGCCGATATTAGAATTAAAAAAATGAATATAAATGAAGAGGTTAACGTAAATATAAAAGCGGGTAAGAAATACAAAAGAATGGAATTTTAAAAAGAAAAAAATGCATATTTGTGCAAAGAAAATTAAGATAATAGCAATTTGTTTAATAATTGGAGCAGCTGGGTATACACAAAACCGTTTGGAACTTGAGAAAAGAAAAGACGAAGCGTTAAAGGAAATTAATTATACCAATAAACTATTAGAGCAAACCCAAAAAAACAGAAAAACGTCACTAAATAATCTAATATTATTAAAAAATAAAATTAAGAGAAGAAAAAACCTCATTTCCAGTATAAACGAAGAAATTAAATTGATAAGTGAAACAATAAAAGAGAAGGAAAGCGTTATAAAATCGTTGGAAGATGATGTGAAGGAAATCAGGAAACAGTATGAGATTATGATTTATTTTGCATATAGAAACAAAAAATATAAAAGCAACTTAAGTTTTATTTTTGAGGCGGAGAATTTTAATAAAGCGTATAAAAGAATAAAATACCTGCAAAAGGTTGGAGAATTAAGACAAAAACAAGCAAAACTTATTCAAAGACTACAGAAAGTTTTAACAGATAATATTGAAGATTTGGAAGAAGACAAAAAGGAGAAAGAATTACTGCTTGTCGAAGAACAAAAAGAATGGTATAAATTGAACAGAGAAAAAGGAGAAGAAAACAGCCTTGTGGTGAAACTTCAAAATGAAGAAAAGCAATTAAGAAGAAAACTCAGGGAAAAGCGGCGTATAGCAAAAGAGCTGGAAAAGGAAATTGAAAGATTAATAGCTGAAGAAGCCAGAAAGGCACGGGGACTGGACAGATTAACACCAGAACAAAAATTGATAGCTGATAATTTTAGGAGTAATAAGGGTAGGTTACCATGGCCTACAGAACGAGGAATTATTACAGAAAAATTTGGGTTACAAAACCATGAAATATTGAAAGGAGTACAGGTAAGAAACAATGGCGTTGATATTGCTACATCACAGGGAGCAATAGCAAGGACGGTTTTTGAAGGCGAAGTTAGAAAAATTATTGCAATTCCAGGAGCAAATCAGGCAGTGATAATCAGGCATGGTAATTATTTGTCTGTCTACCAGAATTTAGTAAATGTTGCTGTAAAAACTGGTGATAATGTTGGAGTTAAGGAAGGGATAGGAACTGTATTTACAGATACAAATAATGACAATAAAACCGTATTACACTTTGAAATATGGGAGGAAAATACAAAACTGGACCCATCTGTATGGTTATCAAATTATCAATGATAAAAAGAAATGTAACTATTATGGAATAAATGAGTATAATGTATGTTATATCAGAGAAGGAAAAAAGAAAAATATTTTAAGTTTAAAATATGAAAAAGAAACTGAAAATTACTTCGTTGCAAAAAAATATAAGGCTTGTTGAAGCTTTAATTGATGAAGTATCATCAAAACAGGAACTGAAAGCAGATATATACGGTAGGATTTTGATAGGAACAGTTGAAGCTGTAAATAATGCGATTATACACGGAAATAAATCAAATCCGGAAAAAGTAGTTAATATTAGAATTTACAAGACAAAAAAAGAATTACATATTATTATAAAGGATGAGGGAGAAGGATTTGATTATAGAAACGTACCTGATCCTACAGCACCTGAAAATATAGAAAATATACATGGACGAGGATTCTTTCTGATGACAAAACTATCGGATAAAATTGTATTTTATGAAAACGGTTCAATGGTGGAATTAATTTATAAATTATAAAAGATTGAGTATTTTTTTCCATAAAGAAGGAATAAATTTTGATATCGGAAAAAAGCAAAAGATAAGACAGTGGATCAAGAAAGTAGTTGAAAATGAAGGGAAAGAATTAGGAGAGCTGAATATTATTATTGCTAAAGACAAGGAACTACTTGAGCTAAACAAAATATACCTTTCCAGAAAATACCTCACCGACGTAATTACTTTTGAATACAACCAGCAAAAGAAAATTTCAGGGGATATATACCTAAGTGTTGAACGCGTTAGAGAAAATGCATTAAAATTCAATGAGCAGGTTGATAGGGAAATTCTAAGAGTAATAATACATGGGATTCTGCATATGATTGGATATGGAGATAAAAAGAATGAAGAGCAAACAAAAATGAGGGAGAAAGAAGATGAGTATTTGTACATGTTTGATAAAATGCAAGTATAAATAACCCAGTATTCAGATTGCCGGATGCCCACCAGTACCGAAAGATACGTTCGGGCCAACTGAAGATTGCCAACTTAAAAAATCAAAATATAATGAAATTAAAAGTTAGCAAGCAATAAGCATTGAACTTAGACCAGATGGATATCGGGAAGCGGAGAATAAATTACTATATATATTAATGTAGGTTATATTAAGTAAATTTGCAGGCATAAAGCAAGATAGAAAATGTTACCTGAGTATGATATAATTGTTGTTGGGGCAGGGCATGCTGGAAGCGAAGCTGCAGCTGCTGCAGCAAATATGGGATCAAAAGTATTATTGATTACTATGGATATGAGAAAAATTGCAGAAATGTCATGTAATCCTGCAATGGGAGGAATTGCAAAGGGACAGATAATAAGAGAAATTGATGCATTAGGTGGATATTCGGGAATGGTAACAGATAAAAGTATGATACAGTTCAGGATGCTGAATAGATCAAAAGGACCAGCGATGTGGAGTCCGAGGGCTCAATGCGACAGGATGAAATTTTCAATAGTATGGCGAAAAAATTTGGAAGCGATAAAAAATCTGGAATTTTGGCAGGATACAGTACAAGAAGTTGTGATAGAAGAAGATAAAGCAATAGGTGTAGTAACAAGGTTAGGGATAAAAATTTGTGGAAAGGCTATTATAATTACAAGTGGTACGTTTATGAATGGCCTTATGCATGTAGGTAAAAATATGATAGAGGGAGGACGGGCATCGGAACCTGCATCTGTAGGATTATCAAAACAGTTGAAAGAGTACGGATTTAAGGTTGGGAGAATGAAAACAGGGACACCTGCAAGGGTTGATGGACGAACAATTGATTTCTCAAGATTGATAGAACAAAAGGGAGATGAAAAGGGTGGACGTTTTTCATTTTTGCAGGAGGAAAGGATAATAAAAGAACAAAAAAGCTGTTATATAGCGCACACTGATATAGAGGTTCATAAAATGCTTGAAAAAGGATTGAATGAATCACCGTTGTTTAATGGAACAATAAAAAGCATTGGACCACGATATTGCCCAAGTATTGAAAATAAAATAGTGACATTTGCAGATAAGAAATCACACCAATTGTTTATAGAGCCGGAGGGAGAAAATACAATTGAATATTATATAAATGGTTTCGCATCCTCATTACCATGGGATATACAACTAAAAGCATTGCGAAAAGTTAAAGGATTGGAGAATGTACAAATATTCAGACCGGGATATGCTATAGAATATGATTATTTTCCGCCTAAACAGTTAAAACATACCCTGGAAACAAAAATGGTAAAAAACTTATATTTTGCGGGACAGGTAAATGGAACAACAGGATATGAAGAAGCTGGAGCACAAGGTTTGATTGCAGCAATAAATGCACATTTAAAATTAAATGAAAGAGAAAAATTTGTTTTGGGCAGAGACCAGGCTTATATTGGTGTATTAATCGATGATCTTGTAACAAAAGGCGTTGATGAACCCTACAGGATGTTCACTTCAAGAGCAGAATACAGAATATTGCTTAGACAGGATAATGCAGATTATCGTTTAACAGAACTTTCATATAAGATCGGTTTAGCGAGTAAAAAAAGATATAAGCTATGCAAAGAGAAATATTCAAAAAGAGATAAGATTATAAAGTTTATAAAGGAATTTAGTATAAAACCAGAAGTAATAAATGAAATGTTAAAAAGATTGGGAACAGCTCCAATTAAGCAAAAAATAAAATTGAAAGATATACTGGTGAGGCCGCAAGTAAAATTAGAAGATCTGATAGATATTATTACAGACTTGAAACAGGAAATAGCAGGAATAAAAAAAAGTACAAGGGAAATAATAGAATCAACGGAAATATTTATTAAATATGAAGGATATATTAATAGAGAAAAAAAAATAGCAGAAAAAATAAAGAGGCTCGAAAATATAAAAGTAAGAAACGATTTTGATTACAATCAAATATTATCGCTTTCGACTGAAGCAAGACAAAAACTGTCGAAAATAAAGCCAAGAACAATCGGACAGGCTTCAAGAATTAGTGGAGTTTCTCCATCGGACATTAGTGTACTTTTAATTTATATGGGAAGATAATGTTCCACGTGGAACATTTTTATTTTTAGAAATGAAAAAAAAAATAAAGAAATTTTCCGGAAATATAGTTGATGTACTGGAAAAACGAATTTATAAAGGTGAAATTTCTGTCCGGGATGGTTTTATCCAAAAAATAACGCCATATGAGAATGCTAATGACCACTACATTCTACCGGGATTTATTGATGCACACGTCCATATTGAAAGCTCCATGCTCACACCCGGGGAATTTGCAAAGCTTGCCGTTAGGCATGGTACGGTAGCAACCGTTTCAGATCCTCATGAAATTGCTAATGTTCTGGGAGAAAAGGGGATCAATTTTATGATAAATGATGGGTACAGAGTGCCAATGAAATTTTACTTTGGCGCACCATCCTGTGTGCCGGCCACACCATTTGAAACCTCTGGTGCTGATATTAATAATCACGGTATAAAAAAGCTGCTAAAAAGAAAGGATATTCATTTTCTATCTGAAATGATGAACTATCCGGGAGTAATAAATAAGGATAAGAAGGTAATGGAAAAACTTAAGATTGCGAGAGAGATGAATAAAAGAATTGACGGACATGCTCCGGGGTTAAGAGGTAAAGATTTGAAAATATATGTGAACGAAGGTATAACAACCGATCATGAATGTTTTGACCTGCAGGAAGCGATAGAGAAAATAACAATGGGAATGAAGATACAAATCAGGGAAGGTAGCGCAGCAAAGAATTTCAATACATTATACTCCTTAATAGACCAATTTCCGGAACAGGTTATGCTTTGTACCGATGATATTCACCCCCATGATCTGGTAAATGGGCATATAAATTCAATTATTAAGAAAGGGCTGGAAAGAAAAGTTAATTTATTTAATCTGATACGATCTGCAACATTGAATCCGGTTAAACACTATGGATTGAAGGTTGGATTATTACAACAAAATGATCCTGCTGATTTTATTGTGGTTGATAATTTAAGAGATTTAAATATAAGTGAATCGTATATCGATGGACGGTGCGTATATAAAAACGGAACGGTGGGATTTTTGTACCAATGCAGTACAAAACCAAATCAGTTTTACAAAAACAGGATAACAGTAAATGATATAAAAATTATTGCGAAAGGAAATGAAATAAAAGTCATTGAAGCAATCGATGGTGAATTGGTAACCAGGGAAAAAATCGTAAGTCAAAACATATTAAACAGAGAGGTTATAACAGATACAGAAAAGGATATTTTGAAAATCGTAGTATTGAGCAGGTACAGGAAGGCAAAACCGGTCATTGGATTTATTAAAGGGTTTGGATTAAAGAAAGGAGCTTTTGCCAGCAGCATTGCTCATGATAGTCATAATATTATTGCTGTTGGCGCTTCTGATGAAGATATTGTAAATGCGATGAATCGTATTGTTGAAAATAAGGGGGGAATCGTGGTGTCAGACAATGCTGAAACAATGGAGTTAAAACTGGAAATAGCCGGAATAATAGCATCGGAAAATGGAAGCACGGTAGCAAGTAAATACCTGGAAATCAATAAAAAAATAAGACAAATGGGGTCTGAATTACATGCCCCCCTTATGACCCTTTCCTTTATGGGATTGCTAGTAATTCCGAGTTTGAAAATTAGCGATAAAGGATTGTTTGATGTAAACAAATTTGAGATCACACCTTTGTTTGTTAATGGGGCTGATTAATTTAAGTTGCTAGTTACAGGCCTGCCACGTTCACCCCGTTGGATTTATGGATTTATCCTACGTGGTAAAATGTGATGCGGGAGCATATTTCACCGTGGTTGCGGGTTAATATCGTAAAAAATGTAAAATTTGTTTATTTTTATTCTACATTCATCATTGAACATTCTAAATTCTACATTTGATATCTGGCTTTGTTTCCTTCCTGGCTCCTCAGGAATAATTTAACGTATCGGGTATCGGCACAAAATTCAAAACTGTTTGAAACATTGAGATTTAGAAAATTGTAATTTATTTATTCACAAGAAAAATATTTCAAAGGTGTTCATGAGCTCTCCGCTGGCGGATCGGTTGAGATTTGTTATTTTGCAATAAGCATCACTTCGTGAGTATTTTGGAATTTTCTCATTCACTTCATAAGTTCTGAATTAATAGACAGACTCTAATTAAACAACCTGAATTAATTATTTTCTCCCGAAGATGGATCAGTTAAAACAACTGAAAAATAAGCTTACAGATGTATTATCCATTCTGCCGGAAAAGCCAGGGGTTTATTTGTATATGGATAAAGACGGGGAGATCATCTATGTTGGAAAGGCAAAAAATTTGAAAAAGAGAGTTTCTTCCTATTTTATGAAAAAACTCACAGGGAAAATGAGAATTTTAGTGAGCAAAATAACTGATATTAAAAACATTATTGTAGATTCGGAATCCGATGCATTGTTATTGGAAAACAACCTGATCAAAAAGCATCAGCCTCGTTACAATGTCTTGCTCAAGGATGATAAGAACTTTCCATGGATTTGTATTAAAAATGAGCCCTTTCCAAGGATTTTTTACACAAGGAATATTATTAACGACGGTTCGCGGTATTATGGTCCATACACCTCAATGCTGATGGTTAAAACCGTTCTGGATCTTATAAGGCAGATATATCCTTTAAGAAACTGCAAATATAAACTTAAGGAGAAGAACATTCAACAAGAAAAGTTTAAAATATGTCTGGAATATCACCTGGGAAACTGCAAGGGTCCTTGTGAAGGCTTACAGACTACAGATGATTATAATAAAGCAATTGCCAATATCAGGAACATCTTAAAAGGTAATATTCAGGATGTTTTGAGTTACCTTAAAAAATTAATGAAACAATATTCAGATTTTTTGAAGTTTGAAGAGGCGCGTTTGATAAAAGAAAAGATTGAAATACTGGAGAGATATAAAAGCAAATCCACCATCGTTAGTCCTGCAATCAAAAATGTGGATGTTTTCAGCATAATCGATGAAAAAGAATATGCTTATGTAAATTTTCTTAAAGTCGCAAATGGGTCTATTATTCAAGCACATACGCTTGAGATGAAAAAGAAACTGGATGAAAGCAGAGAGAATTTACTTTTGCTTGCCATTACTGAAATCCGGGAGAAAGTATCAAGCAATGCTAATGAAATTATACTACCCTTTAAAATCAATGTAAATATTCCTGGTGCAAAATATATTATTCCCAAAAGAGGGGACAAAAGAAAATTATTGGAATTATCAGAGAGGAACGTTAAGTATTATCGGTTAGAAAAAAGAAAACGTCTCGAGAAAAATATTTCACGGTCCAGGACTGTCAGGAAGCTGGAAAACATACGAAAAGATTTGAATCTGAAGGAATTACCGGTTCATATCGAATGTTTTGATAATTCCAATATTCATGGAGCTCACCCGGTTGCTGCATGTGTTGTGTTTCGAGATGCTAAACCCAGTGCCAGAGATTACCGTCATTATAATATTAAAAGCGTTAAGGGACCCAATGATTTTGCATCAATGGAAGAAGTGATTTTCAGAAGATATAAGAAATTACTGGATGAACAAAAGTCTTTGCCCCAATTGGTTATCATCGATGGTGGGAAGGGACAACTAAGTTTTTCGCTTAAAAGTTTCGAAAAACTAAACCTGCGCGGTAAAATTGCCATTATTGGGATTGCAAAAAAACTGGAAGAAATTTACTTTCCTGGGGATTCAGTGCCTGTCTATCTTGATAAGAGTTCGGAAACGCTGAAAACCATTCAATATATCAGGAATGAGGCACATAGGTTTGGCATCCGTTTTCATCGTCAAAAACGATCAAAAAGTTTTACCACCTCGGAATTAAACAACCTGAAGGGAATCGGGCCTCAAACCACACGCACCTTACTATCTCATTTTAAGTCTATTAAGGAGGTTAAGAAAACACAGTTGGCGGATATGGAAAGGGTCGTGGGAAAATCGAAGGCAGAAATTGTATATAGGCACTTTCATAAAAATCACACTGGATTAACCCCGTAGGAATTTCCAACGGGGTAAAGGAACCGTCAGAACCATAGAAGTGATGCCGGTAGCTTATTCCTGGGTTCTGGATGCTGTTTACTTGTATTTATACTAACACCAAATTCTCCTCCTTGGAAAGGAACCTGCCCGAAAGAATGAATTTTTTTATTCAGGCGGGGAGTACCCTGACGGTACCGTCAGGGGGAGGTGGTTGATTCAATGTAAAAAAGAAACGAGCAACAATAAGGAAGGAAATAACCATGAGGAACAACTATTTTTCCCTGGTAATGGTATAGTTTACAAATTCAATTAAGGAAGATTTGGCATCATTTTCAGGAAATTGAGATAATATTTCCAGTGCCGTGTCCTTGAATTCCTGCATTTTCTTTGTTGAATATTCAATGCCCCCATTCTCTTTAACGAACTGAATTACCTCATCGACTTTTTTTGAGTTTTTATTGTGATGTCTGACGATGTTCAAAATTCTTCTTCTTTCCGAATAAGCGGTGCTTTTAAGTGAATGAATCAGGGGTAGTGTTAATTTTTTTTCTTTAATATCATTACCGGTGGGTTTACCAAGTATACCTTTTTTCTGATAATCAAAAAGATCATCCCTGATTTGAAAAGCAATACCTACATTTTCTCCGAATTTCTTCATTTTTTCAACAACTTCATTGTTTGCTTTAACCGATTTAGAGCCACAGGCAGAGCATGAAGCAATTAGCGCAGCTGTTTTTTTTCGGATAATATCAAAATAATCCTTTTCAGAAAGATTTAATTTACGTGATTTTTGTATTTGCAGCAACTCTCCTTCACTCATTTCTTTTACTGCTTCAGAAACAATTTGCAATAATTCAAATTCTTTTTTTTCAATTGCGAGCAACAATCCCTTGGACAGGAGATAATCTCCCACCAATACCGCGATTTTTGATTTCCATAAGGCATTGATTGAAAAGAATCCTCTACGCTCATACGATTCATCAACGACGTCGTCATGGATTAAGGTTGCAGTGTGCAGAAGTTCAATCAGCGAAGCTGCAGTATAACTGGATTCCCGGATATCACCATTTAATTTGGCTGTAAGAAAAACGAGCATTGGTCGCATTTGTTTACCTTTTTTCCGGAGGATATAATTCATGATAATATTTAGCAAAGGCACATTGCTTTTCATGGAGGAATTGAAAAACGAATTAAATTTTTTCATTTCCGCAGCAATCGGTGCTTTAATCAAATCCATTGTCGACATTCCCGGCGCAAGTTTACGCCTTAAAGATAGCAATTTATGAGAAAAGGAGTGTTGGCTTCAAAAAGGGAAGGGAAAAATATATTTCATATCTTCGATTTCACACGGCCTGCCCTGAGACTTCATACCTTAATTATTATCCTTTTTGAAATTTACAGCAAAAACCCTGTTTGTATGTTATCTTTGTATTAAGTTGTAATATTCTGTTATATGTTATAACTTGTAGCGTATAACATATAACTTTTCCCAAAGGGATGCCTTGGCATAACCGATAACTTTAATATAGCAAAGAAACTCTTGAAAATAAAATTGTTACGAACAGTTTAAATCGTTGGCAAATGACAAAAGTTAGAGTTACAAAAGAATTTGGGTTCGAAATGGCTCATGCTTTATGGAATTATGATGGTCCATGCAGGAATGTTCATGGCCATTCATACCGGTTGTATGTAACTGTGATAGGTGAACCCATAAATAGTCAAACGGATCCCAAACATGGAATGGTAATCGATTTTGGCGATTTGAAAAAGATTGTAAAAACAACTATAATTAATAAATTCGATCATTCTGTGGTTGTAAACAAGGAAGCACCACACCAATTGTTGCAAAACATTGAACAGATGTTCGAGAAGTACGATGTGATGGACTATCAACCAACGTGCGAAAACCTGGTTGTGGATTTTGCCGGCAGATTGATGGAGAAATTACCGGAGAATTTGAAGTTGTTTAGCTTAAGGCTCGTGGAAACAGCCACATCATATGCAGAGTGGTATGCAGAGGATAATTAGGAAAACGCAGGGAAGTGTTAATGTGTTTATGTGTTATGGTGTTTAAGTGGGTAAGTGGTTGTGTTTGAAAAAGTTTGAGGTTTGAAGTTTAAAGTGAAGAGTGAAAAGGGGGAAACAGGAATAGGTTGAGGTGACGGTGAGAGATGATACTGGTTGATGTATACTTGATTATAATTGAACTAAAAACTGAAAACTATAACCATTCCGTGAGCTTTGCGAACAAAATGTCTCACGAGCGGGATTGAGCGAACGATTGACTCGAACGAAGTAAGAACCAATCTTCATGAGCTGGTTCCAGAGCCTGGATTGTGGGAGCGAATAACGATAGTGGGAGCGAGTAAACCAAAAACCATTTAATGTAGAGCCGAATTGCATTCGGCTGAAAAGAGCTAAAAGAAACCAAAAAGAAAGACATTCTATAGCCAATGAAAGAAACAAACAGAACCGACAGCCAAAAAAAGTTACTGCTACTAGACGCGTATGCCTTAATATACCGGGCGTATTATGCATTTATCAGGAATCCAAGATACAGTTCAAAAGGTTTGAATACATCTGCCATTTTTGGATTTACAAACACATTGGACGAATTGATAAAAAAAATGAATCCAACACATATTGCTGTTGTATTTGACCTCCCCACTCCAACATTTCGTCATAAAATGTTCAAAGAATACAAGGCCAACAGGGAAGCAACACCGGAGGACATTAAAAAGTCGGTTCCTTATATTAAGGATTTAATACGTGCTTTTAACATCCCGATCGTTGAAGTTGAAGGATATGAGGCTGATGATGTAATTGGTACACTGGCAAAAAAAGCGGAAAGAAAAGGCTTTGTGACCTATATGATCACACCGGATAAAGATTTTGCACAATTGGTATCGGACAAGATATTTATATATAAACCGGGAAGAGGCGGAAATGATCCTGAAATTTTGGGAGAACATGAAATAAAAGAACGTTTTCACGTGGAACATCCGGGTCAGGTTATTGATATACTGGCTTTATGGGGTGACTCGTCCGATAATATACCCGGAGCGCCCGGTATTGGAGAAAAAAGAGCAAGGGAACTGATTGGTGATTATGGTAGTATAGAAGAACTTTTTAACCATACAGAAGAACTTAAGGGAAAACAAAAAGAAAACATCGAACAAAATATAGAACAGATACGGCTTTATAAAGAATTAGTTACGATAGTTCTTGATGTTCCGGTTGAATTAAATGAAAGGGAGATGAAAATTAGTGAACCGGACAGAGGGAAATTAATTGATTTATTCAACGAATTGGAGTTCAAAACAATTGCCAAAAAAATGCTGGAAAGAGGCGGACGAACGGCAACCGGAGAAAAAACCGTTCAGACCACTCTTTTTGGTGATAATACCCATACGGTGCAAAAAGATAAGCTTAGGGATATTAATTCAACAGAACATTCTTATTATATCATTGATTCAGAGGAAAAAATTTCCGGTTTAGCCAAAAACCTGAGTAACCTGCAGGAGTTCTGTTTTGATACGGAAACTACCGGATTAAATGTGTATGAATCAGAACTGGTTGGTATTTCCTTTTCTTTTAAAACGCATGAGGCATATTATCTGCCATTACCGGAAAAACGTGAAGAAACACAGAGTATTCTTAATGAATTAAAGAGCATTTTTGAAGACACGGGAATAAGAAAAATCGGTCAAAACATCAAATATGACATACAGATTCTTCGATCTTACGGGATTCAGGTTCAGGGTGAGCTGTTCGATACGATGCTGGCCCATTATATCTTGCAGCCCGATATGAGTCATAATCTGAACTATTTAGCAGAAGCATACCTTGATTACAAACCGGTGTCCATTGAGGAATTGATTGGAGGGAAGGGTAAAGGGCAATTAAGTATGCGTATGGTACCAAACCAAAAGGTTGCAGACTACGCCGCCGAAGATGCCGATATTACCTGGCAATTAAAAATGAAGTTGGAAGAGAAGGTAAAAGAAAGCAATCTGGAAAACCTGTCGGAAAAAATCGAAATGCCCCTGGTATATGTCCTTGCCGATATGGAACGGTCAGGAGTGAGGATTAACGTTGAAAATTTAAGAAAATACGGAGACGTATTGCGAGAGGACATTTTGAAGTTGGATCAGGAAATTATTAGAATGGCAGGTGTTGATTTCAATATCGCCTCTCCGAAACAGTTGGGACATGTGTTATTTGAGAAGATGAAGATTGTGGAAACTGCAAAAAAGACCAAAACCAGGCAATATTCAACAAGTGAAGAAGTCCTTATGCAATTAGCTGACAAACATGAAATCATACCCAGGATCCTCGAATACCGGTCGTTGAAAAAGCTTTTAACCACCTATGTTGATGTACTTCCACGATTGATTAATACAAAAACCGGAAAGATACATACTTCATTTAATCAGGCAATAACCTCAACCGGCAGGTTAAGTTCGAATAACCCAAACCTTCAGAATATTCCAATACGTGAAGAAAAAGGCCGGGAAATCCGCAAGGCTTTTGTGCCAACCAATGAAAATTATATTTTATTGTCGGCTGACTACTCACAAATTGAACTCAGGCTAATGGCCCATATGAGTGAAGACCCGAATATGCTCGGAGCTTTTCTTGCCAATGAGGATATTCATGCTGCCACTGCTGCAAAAATAAATGGAATACCGGTTGATATGGTTACTAAAGAAATGAGAAATAAGGCCAAGACAGCAAATTTTGGAATTATCTATGGGATTTCAGCATTTGGGTTATCACAACGGTTATATATTTCACGGAAAGAAGCCAAAGAGCTCATTGACGGATATTTTAACACCTATCCCAACGTAAAGGCTTATATGAATAAAAGCATACAATTTGCCAGGGATACAGGTTATGCTGAAACCATAATGGGAAGACAAAGATATTTGAGGGATATTCATTCAAGAAATGCAATTATCCGGGGAATGGCAGAAAGAAATGCCATAAATGCCCCGATTCAGGGATCGGCTGCCGATATTATTAAAATGGCTATGGTTTGCATCCATAAAGCCATAAAAGAAAAGAATTATAAATCAAGGATGATCATTCAGGTTCATGATGAACTGGTCTTTGATGTTTATAAACCGGAACTTCAGGCTATCACCGAAATGGTTAAGGATGCCATGCAAAATGCTGTAAAGCTAAAAATTCCCCTATTGGTTGATCTGGACACAGGAAACAACTGGCTGGAAGCACATTAAAAGTTGCTTTCTTTCAGTACCTACGGGACGTGAACATGAATATGCATTCCTTTACCAAGCATTGAAATACCTGTCTATTACCTTCTTGTCCCTAAGGGACATGGTTTCTGAATATCATTTTTATTGATGCAAAACCTTAATGACATGTTTCAAATTAATGTCCTGTAGGGACTAACAGGTAATACGCAGTCACTTTAGTGGCTGTATTAAATGGAACAGCAATACACCCAGCCCGTAGGGCTTGAAAGAATTAATCTACATTCCTTCTGCGACTTCTTTTCGGGCGTTCCCTTCAAGAATGCTGGTGTAAAGGTTTTGATCCTCTAATACATCAACCGCCTTTTTTACTTGTACATCATATGGTAACGAAGATTGAATCCTGCCCGCCATATAGTAATAACGGCCCACAATTCCTGTCTGAATTAGTTCTTTTATTTCCTTTTTGAAAGATTCCAGATCTTTAGCTTTATTATGGGAAAGTTTTTCCCTGAGCAGCATAAATTCTTTAGCTGAATGTTGGTAATATTTTTCCTTTTCAGCTAAATCTTCAAGTTTTTCTAAAGCAATTTCTGTTTGTGTTTTATAATCAAAGTTCTTACTGTCGACGAACTTAATAAAATCCTGGTATTCATCGTCTGTAAAGGTATATTGTGTTGGGTGTAAAATCGATTCGTGTTCTGAAAAATATTTGTTGGTATAGTCAAATATGATAAATTTGGCGTAGAGTTCAAGGGTAATCTGGCTTAATTTTTCCGGTTTTATTTCAATATCCGGCATAATTCCGCCTCCATTGTAAACCTTGCGGCCATTTCTTGTTGAATATTCTGAAATCAGGGAATCAGGAATATGGCCCACACTACCATCTTTATTGCGGTGGGAAAAGTCCAATGCCTGAATACACCGGCCACTGGGAATATAGTATTTTGCGGCGGTAATCTTCAGTTGATTGTTATAACCAACCGGACGGGTAGTTTGGACCAGTCCCTTTCCATAGGTTCTTTCACCGATAATTATACCACGGTCAAGATCCTGAAATGCTCCGGCAACGATTTCAGCCGCGGATGCCGATCCGCGGTCGACCAATACAGCCACCGGAATTTGAGTATCCAAAGGATGATTTTTTGCTTTGTAGGTATTATCAAATTCTTTCATTCTGCCACGGGTACTGACGATTTCCAAACCCTTTTCAACAAACACGTTTGAAACCTCGACAGATTCTATAAGTAAACCACCGGGATTGCCTCTTAAGTCAAGGATAATACCCTGGACATGACTGTTTTCCTTCAAGCCAAGCAAAGCTTTTTTTACCTCTTTTCCTGAATTCCGGGTAAAGTTGGAAAGCCTAATGTACCCGGTTTTATCACTAACCATTCCATAATATGGAACACTTTTAATTTGGATATTCTTTCGTGTAAGGGTCTTCTTAATGGGTTTTTCAGCACCATATCGTTTGACTGTAACCACGACTTCAGTATTAGGGAGTCCTTTAAGCCGGTCACTGACCTTTTCCAGCAGAAGTCCCTTGGTTGAGTGACCACCTACTTCAATAATCAAATCACCGGTTTTAAATCCTGCCATATCTGCCGGGAATCCTTTATATATCTCAGATATGACAGCATAATCACCACTCTTACGAATTAATGATCCAATGCCTCCGTACTGGCCGGTAGTCATAAAGGTAAAATCATCCATTTTGGATTCAGGAATGAAAACGGTATACGGATCAAGGGTTTTAAGCATTTCGTCGATGCTGGTTTTTATCAGTTTATCAGAATCAACTTCATCAACATAAAATAACCGGAGTTCGGTAAAAAGCGACCTGAAAATTTCTAAGTTCTTGATATACTTAAAATCTTTGCTTTCGGTGAAAGCCAGGATAAGAATCGAAACAACGATTAAAAATCCACCAATCAGCTTCGCTTTAACCGGCTTCTTCATTTGATTTGATTTCATGATTTATGCTTTCTTTAATAATTCGGTAATATAAATTGTTTTGTCTAAAAGTCTACAAAGATAACGATTAACAGAAGAATTATGATATGAGTTTACTAATTACAGGGAGATTATTTTGTCACCTTAGATACAAAATAAATGTTGGCTCCCAGATATCGTTTTTAAAGTATTTCCCGGGATTTTCATTAAAGTGGTCTTCCCCTGGCAAAACCTGAATAAACTCCTGTAAGAGCCCATAACGTGCCTTCAGCGCTTTCCGGGATCAAGGGACCGGATCGTGTCCATGCCCGCCCCATTGGTTACAGGACAGAATACGTTTTATAGCAAGCCATGATCCTTTAATAGCACCGTGTTTCTTAATGGCTTCTATACTGTAATTGGAACAGGTAGGAGTGTACCTGCAGGTCGAAGGAAATAACGGAGAAATAAGACGTTGGTATATTTTTACCAGACCAATTATAAGTATACTAAGAAGCCTTTTCATAGCTTTCCATTAGTTTTTGCAACGTTAGGATCATTTTTTCCTCCAATTCAGGATAGGTCATCAGATCATGGACCAAATAGATGAGGATAAATGCTATATTCAGATTTTTACTTTTTAGGTCATGATAAAGATTTTGCTTGTTTTTCCGGTATGCCTCTTTGATTCTACGTTTAATAAGATTGCGATCTACGGCTTTTTTGAATTTTTTCTTCGGAATGCTGATGGCAATCCGGGCAGGTGAAAGTTGTTCGCTGGTTGTGATTTGCCAGTAAATCCTGAATGGAAACAGAGCAAAAGAATTTCCATCCCGGAAAAGGTTACCGATGATTTTTTGGCTGCTGAGACGTTCTTTCTTTCTGAAAGTGAATTTTCCCATTTGGAAAAGCGATAATTTTGGATGAAAGATAAGAAAAAAGGGGAATTGCTTCCCCTTACTTAACATCCGGTTTTAGGCTTGTTTATTGTTTTTGTTATGGTTTGTTATGTATTGCTCAAGCGCCATGGTCATGGAAGGAGCTTTGGAAGTAGGTGCTTCAATGTGAAGGTGAAGCCCTGCTTTTTTTACCGCCCGGGTAGTTGTAGGTCCAAAAGCAGCGATTTTCGTGTTATTTTGTTTGAAATCAGGAAAGTTCTTTAATAAGGATTTTATTCCTGAGGGGCTGAAAAATACCAGGATATCGTAATTAACATCAGACAGGTCGGAAAGATCACTGCAAATAGTCCGGTACAAAATGGCAATGGAATAATTAATCTTGTTTTTATCCAATTGCTCGGGAATTTCAGGTTTATGCATATCTGATAGGGGAACGAGAAATTTTTCTTTATTATGCTTAAGGATAAGATCCATTAACCCTTTGAAATTATTTATTCCAACGAATACCTTTCGCTTCCTGTAAACAATATACTTCTGCAGGTAATTTGCGATGGATCCGGAAACGCAGAAATATTTAAGGGAATCCGGAATGGGTACTCTCATTTCTTCACAAATCCTGAAAAAGTGATCAATTGCCGTTTTGCTTGTGAAAATCACGGCAGAATGACTGCTAATATTTATTCTTGATTGCCTGAATTCCTTTGCGGCAATACCTTCGATATGAATAAATGATCTGAAATCGATTTTTAAATTATGCTTTTTTGCTAACTCGAAGTAAGGCGACTTCTCATTTTGTGGTTTCGGTTGAGAAACCAAAATCTTCTTAATTTTCAAAGCACCAAAATTTTTGTTTACAATTCAGAATTAACTGGTTATTTTCTTAAATAAAAGATTGAAATAACCTGAAAAAAAGTATAAGCGGTAAAAATTCCAGGGCACAAAGGTATAAAATCATATAAAATATTGAAAATCCTTCTTTAAAAAATATAGTTATGCCTCTGAATATCCTTAAAAGATAGAGAATTACAATAACAACAATTCCTGTATAAACGAATATAGGAGTAAGATAATCAGCTATATAGGGAATTCCGATTAGAAAGGGAAACAAAAACAACCCAAGATTTCGGTTAAAAAGAAAAACATTAAACAAGTATTCGGAAAAGGCTTTTTGTGTCAGCGAGATATATCCGGTAACAGAGCATACAATCCGCTTGGCAATATAAACGGTCATTATAAATCCGGCATATAAAAGAAAAGTTATTATTCCGTAAACATTAAAGAATGTGATACCGAAATAATTAAAAACCATGTACAAAAATAATCCGGTGTTCAGATAGAAAATAATGTTCAGGCCAAAGGATGCTTTTAAGGAAAGACTGCTTCGGTCGCGGAATAAATTATAGGATGTTTGGTAATTTAAACATGACTGGAATGTTGGAACCAGTAATTTGTTGTAAAATAGCCTGATCCAGGCAAGAATAATAAAGGAAACAAGGATGATTCCGATGATCCAGTTTTCTGATGTTGCAGGCTGTTTTATTGTTGGAAAAAGCTGATCGGGTTGTTTTTCAACCACCGCACTGGTTTCATTAACAAACAGATCCGGAGCGTATTTGTACTCCTTTAACGGGGTTACTCTTAGATTGGATAGAAAATTTGGATTGGCCAAAGCTTCAGTGCTGTCAACGGAAAAAATGATATGATTTGAATCCAGGCGAAAAACGGTTTCGGAAGTTTCTGTTCTTAAAGGAGCAGCCCGGACTATCTGAGATTTTGCTTTTTCGGCTGAATCAATCCGTTCAAAACGTTGGTCACTTCGCTCAAAAATGGATTGTATTTCATCAAGTGAATATTTTTTTACCGTATCCTGTTCTTTTTGCTGAGTCAGGCTGTCGGGCTGAAGGAAGAAGATAAGAGTATCTGCTTTTTGCCTGATGAGAAGAGTATCCTGGGGATGGATAAATTTATTTTGTCTTTCCACAATCATTCGCTGGCTAAATCAGGTAAAATTTGTGCAAAGATAATCAAATTCAGTGATACTGGGTGCTGGGTTCACCATCAGAAATCCGTAATTCAAAATTACTCGTTCCCACAATTTAACACACATGCCACTCCCCGAAAAAACGGGACAGGCGTGATGTTTTACTGAGCAAAACGTTCGATATTGGATACTTGGATATTGGATATTTGGATATTCGATATTGGATATTCGATATTGGATATTCATTATTCAATTCCCTTCCCCTTCTTTCTCCCAGTCACCTTGTCTACAAGTCTCGCAATCTCACTTTTTCACTTCCTGCCTCTTGTAACTGTTATTGCCTGCTCATAAATCATCTTTCATCGTTAGTCCTTCCATCTGCTCCATGCTTCCTGTATGCAGTATCTAGGTTCTGGCATTCAGAATTTTGGTAAGCAAGTCGTTAACCAACCGGCTTGCTCCAATGCGGAATAAGGCGGGATTTAACCAGTTGTCACCTAATATTGTTTTAACCAAAGAAAAATAATCCATTGCCTGTTCAGCAGTGGCAATTCCACCGGCAGGTTTAATGCCGACTTGTTTGCGGGTTTTGAGGTAATATTCATGAATGGCTTGTGCCATAACATATGTTGCCTCCAGGGTTGCAGCAGGATTTAGCTTTCCTGTAGAAGTTTTTATAAAATCAGCACCAGCCTCCATAGCCAGCCAACTGGCAATCCTGATAAGATTTAGATCCGGCAAGGCGCCGGTTTCAAGGATCACTTTTAGTTTAACGTCACAAATGATCGTTTTAATTTCTTTTATTTCCTGTGATACGGTTCCATAATCACCCGACAAAAATATTCCAGGAGACATAACCACGTCAATTTCATCCGCCCAGGCATCAACAGCGAGTTTTGCCTCGAGGGTTTTTACTTCCAAAAAGGTCTGCGACGACGGAAATCCTGCCGCAACAGAAGCAATTCTAACTCTTGGATCCGATAAGGACTTTTTTACTGTTTGAACAAGGGAAGGATACACACAAATTGCGGCAACATTTGGAATATCAGGATAAACTGACGGGAATTGATTTACGTTCCGGCATAAATCCTTAATGTTTTCTTCGTTATCGGTTGTATTTAATGAGGTAAGGTCTATCAGTCCGTAAATGGTTTTCAGGTTTTCAACGGTATATAGATCTTTTGCTTTTTTCTTTATTTCCAGTATTTCCTTCTTCACATTGTTTGGATTAATGGTGGTGGGAAAAATATATTCAGATTTTTTCATTAAAAAGTTGTGATAGTAATATACAAGTATACAAAAAATTTAAAAACCCCGGACAGGGTTGCTTGCTCCCATTTACCCCGTGAAATAATGCTTCGCATTAAATCTACGATTTATTTCACGGGGCAAGTCCATCGCTCAAGCGTGCTCATGAGACATTCCATTCACTTCGTTCATGAAATGGTTGCAACCCTGTCGGGGTTCAATATCAGGTATTATCCGTGTTACGTTTTTACTTGCATTTACAAATATTATATGATAATTCGCGGTAGAATATATGTTAACTATCCAAAGATATTGATGAATGGGATATGATCCTTAC
>JAUWBB010000180.1 GCA_030605195.1 Bacteroidota bacterium | reverse complement strand
AAATGAACGGCGGCTAAGTTCTTTTTTCATGATTCAAATTGTGATTTAAATGAATTAAAGGTTATTAATATGTATCGGAATTTACTCTCCGCCTCCCGATAGTTATCGGGATGGCGGATCATGAGATCGCCCCGATAGCCATCGGGGCTAAGTTCAAAAACATAATCTGATATACAATGAGTTATGCCTCTTTCTAATTGCTTTGTAATTTTTTATTGATAAAAAGCAGACTTGTAAGCCGGATTCTGTTTCCTGATCCGTTGTCTGTAAAAGACACCGGACAGGACTTCTATCATTTATCTGGTTCCTGAATCACTCCAGGAATCAAGCGACCTACCCCCCGGCATCGGACGAGCAGCCCTCAGGCGCCGGTATACATGGTCTTTCAACCCAGGAGATGAACGGCTCCCCCGGTCACCCGGAGGACCGGTGAGCTCTTACCTCACCTTTTCACCCTTATCCGCCGGCTGGCGGACGGTTATTTTCTGCTCCATTACTATACCCTCACGGGTATCTTCCGGTTAGGAAGCCTGGTGCTCTGTGTTGTCCGGACTTTCCTCTCTCCCATTAATTACAACGGGACAGCGATAGAACGGTCTGCTTTAATTACAAAATTACTATTTTTTTCGTAGAACGACTATCCGAATTTGTTAATTTTGCCGTAAAATATTGTGAAATATTGTGAAAGATAATTATAAAAATAGAACTAAGGCTTCATACCGGAATATCTCGGTTAAAAACTATTCCTATAATCTTCCTCCTGTAAGAATAGCGAAATACCCGCTGGATAAACGGGATGAATCCAAACTTCTTATATTAAGAAACGGAAGGGTTAAAGAAGACCTTTTCAAGAACATCGACGAATATATTAATCGCGAAAGTTGTTTGGTTTTTAATAATTCAAAAGTAATACAAGCAAGGATATTGTTTCAGAAACCTACAGGTGCCAGGATTGAGATTTTTTGTCTTGAACCGGTAGAACCCAATGATTATTTGCTTGCATTTCAGCAAAAACAGAAAGTTGTCTGGAGATGTATCATCGGTAATCAAAAAAAATGGAAAAGTGATTCTTTACAACGACCGTTCAAATTTGAGGGCAATAAATATGTCCTTCAGGCAACAAAAAAATTAACATCAAATGATTCACCATTGATCGAATTCAAATGGAATGCCACGGGAATATCGTTTGGTGAAGTATTGGAATCAACAGGACTCACCCCTATCCCACCCTATCTAAACAGGGAGGCCGTAGCTTTGGATAAAGACCGTTATCAAACAGTCTATTCCCGGCACAAGGGATCGGTTGCTGCCCCGACAGCCGGTCTTCATTTTACCGATAGTGTTTTTAACAAAATAGCAAGAAAAAAAATTAGTAAAGTCGAACTGACACTGCATGTAGGCATTGGAACATTCCAGCCTATAAAATCCAATAAAGCTACGGATCATGAAATGCATACAGAGCATTTCTATTTTGAGAAAACGGGGATTGAACATATCTTGGAAAACCTGAACCAAATCATTGCAGTGGGCACAACCTCTATGAGGTCGCTTGAAAGTATTTATTGGTTAGGTGTCAAAATAAACCGTGGTATCATACAGAAAACTGAAGACCTTTCTGTTTCGCAGTGGGATGGATATCTCCTGCCCGATGATTTATCCACGAAGGGATCGTTAAACACCGTTCTTGATTTTATGAAAGAAAAAAGAACCGAAAACCTGAATGCTTCAACCCGGATCATGCTTGTGCCCGGATATTCTTTCAAATTGGTTAATGGTTTGATCACCAATTTTCATATGCCACGCAGCTCTTTACTTCTATTGGTCTCGGCCTTTATTGGAGAAGATTGGAGAAAAGTATATGATTTTGCTCTTGAGAATAACTTCAGGTTTCTAAGTTATGGTGACAGTTCGATTTTCTTTCCGGAATAAAATGATTTATTATAAAATTCTTTTCATAGAATGGTATTAATTTTCTGTTAATTAATGCTTATTCGCATATAGGAGGCGAAGTTAGTAATAGCAGAATCAGTAACAAGAGGCAAAGAAGGTAATGTTGTAAAATTACTCGCTTCGCTCATGAGATCGCACCGATAGTCATCGGGGCTAAGTTGTTAAACTGTTAAATTACTGAATTGTTTGGTGGCGGATGCAGAGCCGAATTGTATTCGGCTGTGGAAAGGCCTGCCAGCGTTTTCATGACCTGTCTGCCCGCCGTAGTATGCGAAGGCGGGGCAGAGTCGGTGAAGTAGGACGAAGCTCCCTGCCCGAATGACTTCGGGCGGGCGGGCGGTTCGTCATTATGTTTTTCGAGCATTCTCGAAATGGTAACAAAATCGAAGATTTTGACCGTTTCGGGACCAAGAACCTTTCCTACCTCACAACCCGCTTAAGTAAACTAATAAACAAGCGGACATCTTCTTCCGTCGTATCGAATGATGTCATCCATCTGACTTCCGATGCGCCTTCATCCCATACATAGAAAAAAAAATCCTTTTGCAATACAGGTATGTATTCTTTTGGAACAATGGCAAAAACACCGTTTGATTCAACTTTTTGAGTGATTTTAATTTTTGGTATTTTTTCAACTTCCTTTGCAAGCAGTTTTGCCATATTATTGGCATGAATGGCATTTTTCAGCCACAGATCGCCGGTAAGATAACGGTTAAACTGGGCAGCAATAAAGCGCATCTTGGATGCCAGTTGCATTCCTTGTTTTCGAATGTATTTAAAATCAGTTGAGAATTCTTTATTGAAAAAAATAACAGCCTCACCATACATCATACCATTTTTGGTTCCACCGAATGAGAGCACATCAATACCAATATCAGTTGTTATGTCCCGAAAAGTGATTCCAAGACCGGCAACAGCATTGGAGATCCTGGCGCCATCCATATGAACCAGTAAGCCGTTATCGTGAGCATAATCCGTAACCTTGTTTAATTCATCCGGTGTATAGACAGTACCAAGTTCTGTGGTTTGCGTAACGGATATAACTTTGGGTTGTGAATGATGTTCGAAATCAAAACCGTACAAATGATGCTTTATTCCTTCAATGGTTATTTTTCCATTGGTTGTAGGGACGGTTAGTACTTTACATCCCGAGAATTTTTCCGGGGCACCGCATTCATCCTGATGGATATGGGAAGTTTCAGCGCAAATTATAGAATTATACGATTTTGTTATCGATGTTAACCCAAGGACATTTGCCGCAGTACCGATAAAAACAAAATAAACATCGATATTATCCCCAAAAATTTCTTTGATTCTTTCTATCGCCTGCCTGGTATATTTATCATCGCCATAACCTATGGTATGCCCTGTATTGACTTCAGATATGGCTTTCAGAATTTCCGGATGTACCCCGGAATTATTATCGCTGGCGAAACCTCGTTTATTCATCACTGCTTAACATTACTTCGGCAAACTTACCCAGAATTTCTCCCATAAAATAAAAAACGTGAAGTGAAAGAAATCCAATTATAATTCCTAAAGGAAAGGCCAGGATGAGATAAACGATACTCAGATAAGTTTCCGGCTTTCCTATAACACTGAAAAAAATGTTTAATTTTTCCATATCTATTTGATCTATTTTATAGTTAGTTGTTATTAAAGGTTCTTCTGAATAATAAATCTATTTTAAATGATAAATAGGATTATTGGATAGATGGAATATTGGAACAATGGAAAATCAAAAACTATCTTCCCAATCATTTTCATCCATTTTCTTTCGTAAAGATTTTATTAATTGAATTAGTTCAATTGCATCTTGCCATACGCGGAGTTTCTTAAATCCTCTGTTTAAGTTTTTCCTTTCCATAAGATAATAACTATGGTAAATAATGATACTTCTAAAATCTAGAATATTTCATTTATATCATTCCAATATTCCATTCTTCCAATATTCCAATATTCCACTATTCCATCATTCCAATTTTCCATCATTCCATTATTCCAATATTCCATCATTACTCGCAACCCATACCCCGCAACTTGAGTTAATTATAACATTGCCAGTATTTTGCTGCATACGTTTTTCCTAGAACTTCTCGTCATATTTTGTCCATAAAAAATCTCCCAGATCCCACGCTTTTTTCACCACTTTTTCGCCCCACATGAAAGTATACTTCGTCAAGAGTTCAATGGTCTCACTTTTATGGTTAGCGTTATACATTTCCAGCGCCTTCTTTTCGATTTCAGGTTGATTCTGAAATAGTTCCTGTTGCCAGGGAATCCATACAGAATCAACATCATGTCTCATATCACCCCATCTTTGTACTGCAAGTGTCCCCAGCCGGTTAAAAGCCCACCAGGCTGATTTGGTGGTATATCCGTTTGGCCTGCCGGGAGTTTTATACGGCTCCGGAAGATCGGTTACACTGCAATAAACAGGAATATATATTGAAGTTGCTACATTATCCATGGCTAACCAAACCACACCTCCAATTTCGTTTGGTAACCAATTCCTGGATTGAATGATAGTGGCATACATGGTATACCACCGGGCAATGGTTCTTTCCCCTCTCCAGCCCCAACCGCCATTAATTTTGAAAAGTTTGTTCATATCATAAGGCATTTGCGGATTAGCCAGCGGGGAAATAACCGTTTTTCCATTTTCATCCGTCACAGTCAGGTTTTTGGTCATATCGAAATCGGTTCCCTCATAATAATCCTTGAATATCGACACTAATTTTTCAAGGGTTACCGGCTCATCGGGTTTGACCGAGAAAGGATAGTTCTCAGCCCAGGGATCCAGCTTCAAAGACGGAGCTACCATATTGAAGACTCTCCATTCACGGCGTCTGGCGGCAATGGATGTTCTGCTTTCCGGAGCATAAGCATAGCAAAACCGGAATGCTTCTTCTTCTTCATCCCACCAGCCGTTTTCTTCAGCAACAATATAAACATTATCAGAAGCCATGAAATAATCAGGATTATTCAGGTCAATTTCTTTTATTGTGCTGGCATTAGCGTTTACACCAACATGGTCATCAGGAACCCGTTGAGCAGCCCATACTGCCCCCACCTTACCTTTACCCGGTCCAAGGATCTCGAAATGCCAGACCTCATTCGGATCGGAAATGGTTAATACTTCTCCAAAATCATTCCATCCGTACTTTATTGTTAATTCATCTGCCAGGTTGATCGCTTCCCTGGCCGTTTCACAACGCTCAGCTATAAGCTGACAGAGCTGTTGACAATCGATCAATCCTTTATCAGACTGAAGTTCATCCCGCCCCCCAAACGTGGATTCTCCAATCCCGACCTGATGTTCATTCATACACGGGTAGGCAGTGTTTATGTATGAAAAGGTGTGATTAACCTGTGGAATCTCCCCTATTTTTTCATGCTTGTATGTTGGCATCATTTTGGAATTATCAGCTACTCTTTTAAGTAAGGGGGTCGAACTACCCCCGGAATGATCTTTTGCAGGCATAATATTTATCCAGGAATGTGTTCTGTGAGAATCGTCGGTATGAGAAGTAATTACAGATCCATCCGCTGATGCCAACTTGCCAAGAGTAATACTTGTGCAAGCTTCAGGAAATCCGTCTGTCCAACCGTTCTTATCCTGCGTATAGGAAATTTCAACTCTTATAAGTATTAAAAAAAATAAAAAAAACCGGAAAGAAAGTCGAATTGTTTTCATAATACTAAATAATTTTATATTTTTAAATTTGACAAGAGCCCAAAATAATAAAATAATTGTTAATAATCACCGGATCACCAATAAGGTTGTCCGGAATTTTGAATAAATCCCCGTCCGAACTTAATTTTCCAATCCTTTTTATTTAAACACGGGAAAGTTATTTTATTTTTTTTTATAGGATAACCATGGATAAACTTGAATTAAAGCGGAAATTGCTGGAGAAATGTTTTGAAGAACAAGACCGGTTAATTAATACAACCAGGTCGGTAATGGATGAAGCTCAACAGGGTGCCGAAGATGAGCAGACAAGGGATTGGTATGATTCTATCAAAACCCAGCTAATGGGAAGAAGGGATATGTTTGCCAGGCAATTGAAAAAAAGTATTGACGAAAGAGCTATTCTTGAAAGAATTGATCTCAATAAAGAAAACGATAAAGTAAGTTTCGGTGCTGTTGTAATAACCGACGACCAGAAATTATTCATTTCCATTAGTTTAGGAAAAATCAAACTAAATAAAGAAACCTATTTTGCTATTTCACCACGGGTACCATTATTCAAGGCAATGGAAGGGTTGAAAAAAGGGGATTCGTTTGTGTTTAACGGTAAGAAGCATCAAATAAAAGACTTGTTTTAAATATTACTCGTCAGACCACTACTGCTGCCGGGCGATTAGTTTAGATTTGAAACATTGTAATTATGTTATGGTTTATGTAAATAGTTAATGCATTTTAGTGGTCAGACGAGTAGGTTACAAAATTAAAAGACTAACAAAATTATGGAACATAGCCTAAACTTTTTGATTAATTGCTAAATTACTCGCTTCGCTCATGAGATCGCCCCGCCCAGGCGGGGCTAAGTTGTTAAATGGTTATATTGCTTTGAAAAAGAA
>JAUWBB010000141.1 GCA_030605195.1 Bacteroidota bacterium | reverse complement strand
GCCAATGTTCCTGTGTGGGTAACGATAAATTGATCTCTTGGGAAAATCCGGGCAACGGTAAAATCAGTTTCATCAAAACCATTTGGAATTACATTGATTTTCCCGGGATCAATGTTACCGGTCTTTTTTTCTATCATTTTTTTAATAGAATTACTGACTACTACCGTTTTATCAGAATGCTTCAGTACTGTTTTTTCATATTTCTTGTCCAGTTTCTTTGCAAATCCGGTATGATACAATTGGTCGTAATAGTATATGTCTGTCCATGGATCCCTAAAATCGCATATCCAATTTATATCGAGCTTTTTTTTCAATTTTAATCCAATCAGTTGTGTTGAGTGTGGAGGACTGGTGGTAATTAGTGTGTCGATTTCATATTTATCAATGATCTCCAGAGCTTTTTTATAAGCAAAGCTGTTCCATCCTACCCGGGCATCCGGGATGAATAAATTTCCTCTGATTGCCCTGGATATCTTGTTTATCAGATTAGGCTTCCCCTGGTTGGCAAAACCGGCATAAGGAATCTCTTTTTCCCCTGCTATCTTTTTATAAAGATTTAAGGGCTCTCTTGATTTTGTTCTGAAAATCTCTGCTTCGGGTGGGATTTCTTCAGCTAAAGTAACATCGGTAACAGGGTAAGAAGCATATTTTGGATCAACGGTCAAAACAAAAGGCTTTATACCTAACTCTGGCAAATATTTCACAAACTTCAACCACCGCTGTACTCCGGCACCTCCACTCGGTGGCCAGTAGTATGTTATGATTAAAACTTTTTTCATATGTTTGAAAATTTATCTTCAGAGCGCCGAAGGAAACGGTTGTGCTATTAATAGAAATAGGTACTTCCGGCCCATTACTAACCGCAACAACTACGCGAAGTCATCTCATCTTCCATGCATTTCATATCCACTCCTTTTAAGCCGTCTTTGAAGATGCATAGCACATCCTCAATTTCGTACGGTTCAAGTTGTTGGAGTTCTGAAGGTAACTTCGACACTTCGAGTGACTTGGCTTTTCTATATTTAAGGAATAGAGCTTTAGCGCCTCTCTGGGTTCCTGCATGGAGGTATACCTTTGTCGGTAACAACCCCAGCTTTGCGCCGATACGCAAACTAGTGTCATAGATATAGAGTTCACCAATACCGATGATTTCCCCAACCTTTTTTCCAACCAGCGAAAAGAGATCATCGAAACTCTTAGACTGCGCGATTGTGTTAGAATTCATCAAAAGAACCCGGTGCGCTTTTTCGAAAGCTATCTTTCTGAGCCTACGTTGGTGCGAGTATCTCTTGCCCTTGCTGTTGGTGGCAAATGCCGCCTGCTTGATAACCGATTCAAGTGTGGTTTGCTGACGAAACCAATCCAATTCAGCTTGAGCTTGAGGTCGAATCTTACCGGTGTAAATGCGGACAATTGTTTTCAAGTCCATATTTGGTTTCCCAGTATTATAATTGAACCAGTCATAATCGCCGTCCACCGTACTTTCCAGCAATTTACGCATGCTTACATTTCCTGACACAAACCTGTTCAGATCCTGTATGGAAATTCTCTCTTGTTTCATGCTGTCCCTGTAACGGATTGTTGCTGTATCATCTTCCATGGTTTGATAATCAACTGTTATACAAAACGGTGTTCCAATGGCATCCTGACGCCTGTATCGCCTGCCGATTGAATCCTTCTCCTCGTATTGACAATTGAAATCAAATTTTAATTCTTTTACGATTTTCCTGGCAATTTCAGGTAATCCATCCTTCCTTACCAGGGGCAATACAGCAAGCTTAACCGGTGCCAGGGCCGGGGGGATTTTCAAAACCACCCTGTCTTCCAGTTGTCCTTCCGCGTTCGGCGCTTTTTCTTCTGAATAACCGTTTGAAAGGATCATTAGAAACGTCCGGTCAAGACCTATGGATGTTTCCACCACAAATGGAACAAAGCTTTCTTTTGTTTCCGTATCAAAATACTGCAGTTTTTTGCCAGAAAATTTTTGGTGTTGAGCCAAATCAAAATCGGTACGGGAGTGAATTCCTTCTATTTCCTTGAACCCGATAGGGAAGTCAAATTCAATATCTACTGCGGCATTGGCGTAGTGTGCTAACTTGTCATGTTCATGGAAGCGTATTTTATTTTCGTCAATTCCAAGGGCCTTAAACCATTTCATTCGCTTTTCTTTCCAGTATTCGTACCATTTTATTTCATCTCCCGGCCTCAAAAAAAATTGCATTTCCATTTGTTCAAATTCCCTCATCCTGAAAATGAACTGCCGTGCTATAATTTCATTCCTGAAAGCTTTTCCTACCTGAGCTATACCAAAAGGTATTTTCATTCTGCCCGATTTCTGTACATTCAGAAAGTTTACAAATATTCCCTGGGCGGTTTCAGGCCGAAGGTAAATGGAATTAGCTTCCTGGCTAACTGATCCGAATTTTGTTTCAAACATCAGGTTAAACTGACGAACATCGGTCCAATTTCTCGAACCCGATACGGGATCAGCAATTTCACAATCCAAAATAATCTGGCGAATCTCTTTCAAATCATCAGTTTCCAATGCTGCAACATACCGTTGTTGAATTGTATTAAATTTTGCCTGGTTTTGTTTAACCTGTGGATTGGTTTCACGGAACTGCTTTTCGTTAAAAATATCTCCAAATCTTTTTGAGGCTTTTATTATTTCCTTATTGATTTTTGCTTCAATTTTCTGAAGGTATTCCTCAATCAGGATATCTGCCCTGTATCTTTTTTTTGAGTCTTTATTGTCGATTAACGGATCATTGAAGGCGTCCACATGGCCGGAAGCTTCCCAAATTTTCGGATGCATAAATATTGCTGAATCAAGACCGACAATGTTTTCATGGAGTAAGACCATCGAATCCCACCAATAATTCTTAATATTATTTTTTAATTCAACACCATATTGTCCGTAATCATACACTGCACCCAATCCATCATAAATTTCACTTGATGGAAAAATATATCCATATTCCTTCGAGTGGGCGACTAATTTTTTGAAAACATCTTCCTGTGCCATAAAGCCGGTAATTAAGTATTTGTAATTAATTCGACAAAAGTAAATTAAAATCTTTTGTTTTCATAATAGACGCTAAAACTGCAATTAATTGGTTAATACTAAAAGAAATAGATTGGTGGTATTTAAGAGAAAATGTAGTATCTTGGCACTATGAAATTAGAAGAAATTAAAGCTATTGTAATTCCTATTCTCAAGAAACACAATTATATAGAACACGGATGACACAGATAACACGGATATACACAGGAAAAAACAGAATTCAACTTTTTAAAAGGAAGGATATGAAATGCTACACGCACATTTAACTGATAAAATTATAAAAGATATAAAATGAAGTTTGATGCATAAATATTTTAAATCTGTGTCATCCGTGTCATCCGTGTTCTATTCTTAAAATACTTTTATGAAACGGAAAGTTGATTTTTTAGTAATTGGCTCAGGCATTGCAGGGTTAAGTTTTGCCTTGAAAGCGGCAAATTACGGTAAGGTATGTGTAATTTCAAAGAATAGCCTTGAGGAAACCAATACCAGGTATGCCCAGGGAGGGATTGCCGCTGTTACCTATTCTCCTGATTCTTTTGAGAAGCATGTAAGTGATACCATAATATGCGGGGATGGGTTTTGCGATAAAGATGTTGTTGAAATGGTTATCAGGGAAGCTCCTTTACGGATAAATGAACTAATCGATTGGGGTGTGGAATTTGATAAAAACCCGGACGGACAATATGATCTGGCACGGGAAGGAGGGCATACAGAACACCGGATATTGCATCATAAGGATAATACCGGTTTGATCATTCAGGAATCCATCAGTAAGCAGGTAAGATCCCATCCGAATATTGAATGTTTGGAACATTATTTTGCCATCGATCTTTTAACACAGCATCATTTCGGATGGATTACAAAAAGACTGAATATGGATATCGAATGTTACGGGGTTTATGCATTTAATCTAAAAACTAATGTTGTTTACACAATTCTGGCTAAGGTTACCGTAGTTGCTACAGGTGGTACAGGTAATCTATACCATACAACCACTAACCCTTTGATTGCCACCGGTGATGGAATTGCAATGGTTTACAGGGCTAAGGGAATTATTGAGAATATGCAATTTGTACAATTCCATCCAACATCGCTTTATCATCCGGGTGAACGACCATCTTTTTTAATCACAGAAGCATTGCGCGGATTTGGAGCCCTTTTAAGAACTGTGGATGGAGAGAAATTTATGAGTCGTTATGATAGCAGGGGATCTTTAGCACCAAGGGATATCGTGGCAAGGGCAATTGATAATGAGATAAAAATAAGGGGAGATGATTATGTGTATTTGGATTGCACTCATTTGGATACTGTTGAACTAAAGAATCATTTTCCAAACATAACAAAAAAATGTTTGGAAACCGGCATTGATATATCCAGGGATTTAATACCTGTGGTTCCTGCAGCTCATTATTTATGTGGAGGCATAAAAGTGGATAAGAATGGCCGCGGCAGCATAAATAACCTTTATGCGATTGGAGAAGCTGCTTCAACAGGACTACATGGTGCGAACAGGCTGGCATCAAACTCCCTGATGGAAGCGGTTGTGTTTGCTGACCGGGCAGTAAAGGATACTATAGAGGTTATGAAGAACCGGGAATTCAATGAAAAAATCCCCGAATGGGATTATGAAGGTACCAAACATCCGGAAGAAATGGTATTGATTACTCAGAATTACAAGGAAATGCAGCAACTCATGAGTGTTTATGTAGGAATTGTCAGATCGGATCTTCGTTTACAGAGAGCTCTATCAAGGTTGGGGATTATTTACAAGGAGACAGAAGCATTGTACAAAAAATCAACTTTGTCGCGTAAGCTTTGTGAATTAAGAAATTTAATCAATGTTGGATACCTGACAATAAAAATGGCCCAAAATCTTCACGAAAGCAGGGGGCTTCACTATACCATCGATTATCCCCAAAAAAGAAAAATATCGGAGTTTTAATACTCGTCAGACCACTACTGCTGCCGGCAACTTGCACCGAAATCCTTCTCCACGTCACCCTATCTACTCGTCTAAACTTTTCATCAGTTACAAACCCTTGATTATTCCTGACCGGAATACTTATCGGCTATTTCTTCCAATATAAGGAGAATTTCATGGTGATTGAGTGATGTAAGTAATTGTAAGCGGATTTCCTTAAAATGAGGCAGGGTCTTGAAATATTTCGACAGATGTCTTCTCATTTCGTATATTCCCCGAGGTTCTCCTTTCCAATCGATTGATTTTTTTAAATGGATTTTAGCCAATTCAACTTTTTCCCGTATGGTTAGGGGTTTCATTTTTTCACCATATTTAAGATAGTGTTTTATTTCTCTAAAAATCCATGGTCTGCCAACAGTAGCGCGTCCGATCATAATGCCATCAACTCCATAGCGTTCAAACATGACCTTTGCTATCTCAGGTCCGGTAATGTCACCATTTCCGAAAACGGGTATTTTCATTCTGGGATTTTTTTTTACCTCCCCAATTAGTTTCCAATCGGCATTCCCTTTATACATTTGTTTTCCTGTTCTGCCATGTATGGTAATTGCTTGGATTCCAGTATCCTGCAAGCGTTCAGCAATCTCTACAACATTTAAGGATTGTTCATCCCACCCCAACCGGGTCTTAACAGTAACCGGAAGCTTTACTGCATTTACGATGGCTGAGGTCATTTTAACCATAAGGGAGACATCCTTTAGCATGCCTGCCCCGGCACCCCTTTTGGCAATTTTTTTTACCGGGCATCCAAAATTAATGTCGATAAAATCAGGACTGGCTTTTTCCGCCATTATTGCAGCTTCTACCATAGAATCAATAAGGTGACCATACAGTTGGATTCCAATAGGACGTTCGTTATGGAATATCCCTAATTTGCTTACACTTTTATCAGCATTTCGGATAAGTCCGTCGGATGAGATAAATTCAGTAAACAGCAGGTCAGCGCCATATTGTTTACATATGGATCGAAAGGATGGGTCTGTGATATCCTCCATCGGGGCAAGAAGAAGTGGGAAATCACATAATTCGATGTTGCCAAACTTTACCAAAGCAGGAAATATTTTTTACATTTGAGGACAAAATTATTAAAATCTTAAACATGAACCCGGGAAATTTTGCCAATGCATCCCATTTTACCAAGCTTATTTTTTCTGCATTTATAATCTTGGTCTCATTTTTATTCTTTTTATTTATCGGCACTCTTTTGCTAATACCCCTGTTTAATGTCGATCCGTTGCAAATATCTGACGCGTTAACCAATTTCGAAGACCCCCGGAATATCCGGATACTTAAATATTTGCAGATACTTCAATCTTTTGCAATATTCGTAATACCGTCCTTTATTTTAGCCTTTTTATTTAGTGCCAATATTTTTCAATATCTCCATCTGAACCGGAAACCAATCACTCTTTCGGTATTTGGTGTTATTCTGATAACAATTTTAGCTCTTCCATTAATAAATTTTGTTGCCTATTGGAATTCCCAAATGAGTTTACCGGATTCTTTCGCATCAATCGAAAACTGGATGAAAGAAAAAGAGGAGACAGCTAAAACCATTACAGATATTTTTCTCGGTGTTGATTCCGTTCAGGGGTATTTGTTAAATTTATTCATGATAGCCATTCTGGCTGGTATAGGAGAGGAACTGCTCTTCAGGGGGATATTTCAAAAACTGTTTATCGACTGGACAAAAAATCACCATATCGGTATTATTATCACTTCAATCCTGTTTAGTGCTGTACATTTTCAGTTTTATGGTTTTATCCCACGGCTGATGATAGGGCTGTTCTTTGGATATCTTTATGTGTGGAGTCGAACGCTTTGGTTACCGATTATTGCTCATACGGTCAACAATGGTATTGCCGTTTCAGCGTATTATTTTTATGGGAAGGACTTTGTTGAGAAGGACATTGATAAAATTGGAATAGAGCAAGGAGGGATTTTTATGGTGATTTCAAGTGCAATGCTCGTTGCTTTAATGACTTTACTGGTTTACCGTGCAGAAAAACACACTCGACAGTAATTCGTGTAAAACAATTTTTAATTAACCGGGTTAACCAATTTCTTTTTGATTTGTTTCGAAACGGATAATTTTGGTTATTTCATTTTTCCTGAATATATATACAATCCCATACTGTTTGGCTTTTTCTCTCTTTAAATCATCAGGAAGATCTTTGTATGTTTCCTCAGCTTCATTCCAAATCCTTAATATAATATTATCGGCTTTTGACCGGAATGAGGCAAGTTTTTCCAGGTGATAATGATTTCGTTTTTGGAGGGTTTTTTGAAATTTGGAGGCGTCCAGGAATTGTTCATACCTGACTTTAATTACCGCAACCGTAGGATTGGTAATTGGAGATAGTCCCTTACGTAACCGGGTGGTTTCACCATCAATCAATTTTTGTCCCCAGGTTAAGATTTCTGTTTCGGTGTTAAGGGGAGGGACATTTTTCCCGTAGCTTCCAAGGCCATAATACGATCGGGTATTCTCGGGTAGCTCGGCACGTATAATGGCCATGTTTAATACCTGAATAAAATGTGAAATATATAATTTGGCTTTCCGAAAAGTTTCTTGATAATCCTTGT
>JAUWBB010000188.1 GCA_030605195.1 Bacteroidota bacterium | reverse complement strand
CTAGTGGAAAACATGGCATGGTTTACTCCCGCTGAATTACCGGATAATAGATACTATATTTTCGGGAAAGAAGGTTGCGAAACTCTTGCAAAAGAATATAATGTACCATTACTTGGTCAGATACCCATTGTACAGAGCATTTGTGAAGGTGGAGATAACGGTATCCCTTCTGCTTTGGATGAAGGATCCATTGTTGGGAAAGTCTTTTTGGAATTGGGAAAAAAGGTTATTGTACAGTTAGACGCCAGAAATAAATTAAAACCACCTACAAAAAAAGTTGAAATAAAACACTACGTTAAATAACTTTAAACAAAACATTATGGAAACGATGGAAAAAAATAAATTATTCGACAAAATCAATTCCGCATTAAATCAGGTGCGTCCCTATTTGCAAGCCGATGGAGGTGATATATCGTTGATAGATATTACGGATGATTTTGTGGTTAAGGTGAAACTAACGGGTGCATGTCAAGGATGCCCCTTTAGCTATCAAACGCTTAAATCGGGTGTGGAACAAGCTTTGATAAGAGAAGTGCCTGAAATTAAAGAAGTGGTGTCAGTGGATGAATAGATATTTGAAAGTTAATCTTTCAGGTTAGGGAGGGCTCTAAAGCCCTTTTTTTTGTTGGTAAAATGGGCAGGTAGACCTAAATCAAATGAAAAAATATAGTTTTCTACAAAATATGTTATTAATTTCCCAGTTAATGCTTTAGATAATTTTACTGGCTTGAGCTTCAGGAAAATTCAATATGGTTTCTTCTGTTTAGTGCTTGTTATCAGCTTTACTGGTTGTTCGGTAGAAAAGAATACCAGCGTGAGCAGGGCTTATCATAACCTCACGTCTCATTATAATATATATTTTAATGGAAAGGAGAGTTTCAAAAAGGGGGTTAGAAAGGCCGAGAGATCCTTTACCGATGACTATACCAAAATTTTGCCCATCTTCAGGTACACAGACGAAAATATTGCCAAACAAATTTCATCCGAGATGGACCGGGCTATCCAAAAAGCCTCAAAAGTGATAACCCTCCACTCAATTACTGCCAAACCGGAAAGAAAAAAAGGAGAGTTAACAGAAAAAGAGAAAGAATTTTATAATCAATCCGAATATAACAAATGGGTTGATGACAGCTATTTATTAATGGGCAAGGCTCAATTTTACAAGCATGATTTCATAATAGCTGTTAATACATTCAAGTTTATTCTAAAAGAAGCTCTGGATGAGGATGTAAAATATGAAGCTTATGTTTGGCTGGCAAGAGCTTTCAACGAAATGAAGAAATATAGAGACGCGCAGGAAATTCTTGATATGCTTGAAAATGAAGACAATTTTTCAAAGAAAATCCTTGTTGATTTGTCTTCTACATATGCTGATTTTTATTTGAAACAGAGTGATTATGTACGAGCCATTCCGAAACTGACCACTGCTGTTGAAAATGTTTCACAGAAAAAACTTCATTACAGATTTGCCTTTATTTTAGCGCAACTCCACGAGAAAGTTGAGAATTTCGATGATGCCTACAAATATTATGGAGATGTTATAAAAATGAATCCACCTTATGAAATGACATTCAATGCAAAAATAAACCGTGCGGGTTCGTTTGATATATCTAGTGGCAATGTTGAGGAGATTAAAAAGGAATTACAAAAAATGCTAAAGGATGAAAAGAATATCGATTATCATGACCAGATATATTATGCATTAGGGCAAATTTACATCAAACAGGAAGATATCAGTACAGCTGTTGATTATCTAAAAAAATCTGCCAGTTCAAGTATTTCAAACAACGTTCAAAAAGGGATATCTTTTTTAACCCTTGCCGATATTTACTTTAAGAAATCAGAATATCCATTGGCTCAGGCATATTATGATAGTACAGTTTCGATGCTTACAAATGATTATCCTGATTATGATATAATTGAAGCTAAATCGAAAAACCTTAATGATTTGGTGAAACATATAAATACAATAGAGTTGGAAGATAGTTTGCAAAGGTTGTCTAAAATGGAAAATGGTGAATTGCTGGCCTTGGTGGACGGAATTATAAAAAAAATAAACGAGGAAGAACGATTGGAAAGGGAAAAACAACTCGATCAGCAATACAACACCATGCAATATTATCAAAATGAAAGGAGGTTCAAGGACAATATTCAAACCGGTGGAGAATGGTATTTTTATAATACCTCTACGCTTGGTTTTGGACGGAATGAGTTTAAACGGAAATGGGGAAATCGTAAATTAGAGGATAATTGGAGAAGAAAAAACAAAGAGATGGCTAGTTTATTGCAGATACCTGATGAAGAAATTTTGGAAGAACAGGATACGAGTAATAGTCAGGGAAAGGAGATAAATACGAAATCACGTGATTATTACTTGAAAAATATACCACGAAATGATTCGATGATACAAGTTTCACATCAAAGGATTGCTTTTAGCTTATACAATATGGGACGGGTCTATCAAAACCAGTTAAAGAATTATGAACGAGCTATAAAAGCATTTGAAGAATTAAGTGAACGATACCCCGAAAGTGATTACCTGCTTTCATCTTACTATCATCTTTATGAATTGAACCAAGCCAGATCAGACGAACAAAAGGCTGTCCATTACAAGAATCTGATTATATCCGAATTCTCTGAAAGTGAATTCGCCAGGCGATTATCCGATCCTGACTATTATTCAAAAATCAAGGAACAGGAAGACAAAATAAAATCTTTTTATGAAAATACCTATACCAAATATAACAATGGATTATATGCTGAAGTAATTGACAATTACGATTACGCGACTGCTAATTTCAAAGAGCATGAACTGTTACCCAAATTTATGTTTTTAAAAGCCTTGTCGGTAGGAAGAACCAGTGACATCAGGACTTTTAAAAATGCTCTTAATGAAATTATCGTAATTTATCCGGGAAGTGAGGTGATTAACATGGCAAAGGAGATTATCGCGTATTTAAATCAATCGCATCCGGTATTAATAGAAGAAGAAGAAGAGATTCAGGCCCAGGAGATTTATTCATTTGAGGATAGTACGTCTCATTATTTTGCCCTGGTGGTTGAAAAAGACAAAGTGGATATAAATCAATTATTATTCTTTATTATCAGTTTTAATATCGATTTTTATACTTCGGAGGATTTTATTACGGAAGGTGAAATGCTGGACGACGATCACCAGATTATTACCGTTAAACAATTCGTTGATGAAAAAGCTGCTATGGAGTATTACTCAAAAATCAAATCAGAACCGGAAATCCTGTCCGGGTTATCAAACACCGTTTACGATTTTTTTGTCATTTCAGATAAAAATTTAAAACCCCTTCACGAGGATAAATCCGCAAGCAAATACCTCAAATTTTTCAAAAAGCAGTATCTTAGATAAAAGAATCACTTCATTGTGTTTATCTTTGTGTAACTTTTGTCATTGGCATGTTAATGGCAGAATATCGGAATGTTGGAACTTAGAGAGCAAAGCGATCGATCTCATGAGCGTAGCGAATAATGCTGGAATATTGTACCATATGGATGCCTATGGCGGGATAATGAAATATTCGAACTTATGACCCTTAGGGTTCCATGCTGCAGTCCCTGTGAAATTTTTAAAAACGAAGCATATTTCACGTGGCATGTAAATCCCAAATGCCAAATTCTAATGACCGAAACTTGTTTGGAATTTTGGTAATAGATATTTGTAATTTATTTATTCACAAAATAATTAATTTTTAAAGGTGTTCATGGGCCCTCCGCCTGGCGGATCGGTTGTCATTTGGTACTTGTTTATTGTAATTTCCGGTTTACCCCGTTGGATTTATTGATTTATCATACGGGGTTAATCCGGGTTAGGGTCTTTCAGTATAGAAACAGAGGTTACAGAAAATTGAGAGTATGGCAAGATTCAATTTCATTATTCCATATTTGTTATAATATAAAATGAATAAATAACTGTATAGTTGCTATTTAAACTTATTGCGAACTAACATTAATTAATTTCCTGGTATGAGGAAAATAAGGATCTTATGGACAGATGATGAGATTGATGTTCTCAGATCTCATATTTTATTTTTGGAGGAAAAAGGTTATGAGGTAGTTACTGCTAATAACGGAGATGATGCAATTCGTTTAGTTAAAACCGATGCGTTTGATATTATTTTCCTTGACGAGCATATGCCAGGGCTTAGTGGCCTGGAAACCTTATCCACAATAAAAACCATAACGCCCGGAACTCCTGTTGTAATGATTACCAAAAGTGAGGAAGAAGATATCATGGACGAAGCCATAGGGGCCAATATAGACGATTACCTTATAAAACCGGTTAAACCAAACCAGATTCTGCTATCCATTAAGAAAAATATCGATTTTAAAAGATTAATTACCGAGAAAACAGCTATGGCATATCAGGCAGAGTTTGCTAATATTAGTATGCTTATAAAGGAGACTCGTACCTTCAACGATTGGGTTGAGGTATACCGAAAGTTAGTTTATTGGGAATTGGAACTCGATAAATCGGACGATCGTGGAATGGCTGAAATTTATTATTTTCAATTAACTGAAGCAAACCATGAATTTTCCAGGTTTATTAAATCAAATTACTTTTGCTGGTTCGATGAAAACAATGAAGATAAACCTTTAATATCACCGAATATTTTTTGTCAAAGGGTTTTCCCAATTCTTGAAGAAGGGAATAAGGTTTTTTTAATTTTGATGGATAACCTCCGGTTTGATCAGTGGAAAATAATCTTTAACGATATTCAGGAATATTTTCGAATAGAAAAGGAAGAAATATACTGCAGTATTCTGCCTACAGTTACACAATATGCAAGGAATGCTATTTTTTCCGGCTTAATGCCACTTGAAATTGGCAGGATATATCCGGATCTGTGGATAGATGAGGATGAGGAAAAGGGCAAAAACCTGTATGAAGAGGAATTGTTAATCCGGCAAATGAAAAGGCTGGAGAAAAAGTATAGTCTGTTCTATGAAAAGATTAATAAATTATCACAGGGGAAAAAATTAATTGAAACCATTGGAAATCGTTTTAATAATCAACTATTGGTGGTTGTTTACAACTTCGTTGATATACTGTCACATGCGCGGACCGAAATGGAGATGATCCGTGAACTCGCCAATGATGAAGCGGCCTACCGATCACTTACCCTTTCATGGTTCCGCCATTCCACCTTGTTGGAATTGATCAGGGAATTGGCAAATCACGATTTAAAATTAATTATAACCACCGACCATGGATCGATAAGGGTTCACAATCCGGTTAAAGTGGTTGGCGACAGGACAACATCAACAAATTTACGTTATAAATTAGGTAAAGATTTAAATTATAACAGGGATGAAATTTTTGAAATGACAGAACCATCAAAATTCCATCTGCCCAAAATAACGGTGAGTTCAAAATATATTTTCGCCCTGAATAATGATTTTTTCGCTTATCCCAAAAACTATAACTATTACGTAAACTATTACCGGAATACATTTCAACATGGCGGTATATCCATGCAGGAAATGCTTGTTCCATTTATCACATTAACTCCTCTTTCCTGATGAAAAAAGTAAGGTGATGAAGCAAATTGAAATACCATCAAAGAAATTCCTGAAACAAGCGGCAAAGGATTTTCTGAATTTCCAGGAAGGGAATAAATTCTTTGTTTTTTATGGTGATCTGGGATCAGGAAAAACAACCTTTATACAAGCCCTTTGTAAAGAATTAAAAGTGATTGATAATGTAACCAGTCCTTCATTTTCAATCATTAATGAATATCATACTAAAGATAACAAAATCATATATCATTTTGATTTTTACCGGGTTAAGCACCTTGATGAAGTCTTTGATCTGGGATATGAAGACTATTTTTATAGTGACAATTATTGTTTTGTTGAATGGCCTGAAAAAATCGGGGAGATTTTACCTGAAGAGATAGTTCAGGTTAAAATTAATGTTGCCGATAATGGCAGAAGAATATTGGAAATAAACTAGTGTCAAGTCAAAAGTAAAAAGGCAAAAGATAAAAGTATAATATGCTGATAATATATCCAATATACAATAACTTATCCGTCTGTTTATCGTTGACACAACACTAGTAGAGCGTTTCTTAAATAATATGGTAATAAATAAATATTAAACAGAAATTTAATTAATCTAATTAACCTAATTGATCTAATTTCTCCCAAAGGGATGCCTATGGCATAAATAAATTCAAAAAATAAAATCCCAATTGGGTTATTGGGAATTTGGGTATTATTTAGGTCAATTAGAAATTTTTTTTAATTGATAGGTTAAAGAGTACTTTCATGAGAGATCAAAATAGTTCCTCCGGATTATCCCTTGGTAAAAGCAGTCTCCTGCCACAGGAAGAAATGCTGGAAATTGGGAAAAAGAAAAAAAAATTA
>JAUWBB010000041.1 GCA_030605195.1 Bacteroidota bacterium | reverse complement strand
TTAAACTCCGAATTTTGCCACTAAGACACTAAGACACCAAGATTCACAAAGAAAAGAAATCCAGAACCTTAAGCTTAGTGTTTCTTTGTGCCTTTGAGTCTTTGTGGCGAGAAAACTACTTTTCGGAGGGGGCTCAATATTGTAATTTATTTACTCACATAATAATTAATTTTCATAGGTGTTCATGAGGTCACTTCGTTCAGTTGAATTTTGGTGCTTGTCATTTGTGATTTTTAATATTTATTATTGTGTTATAATTGTTTGATTGTTATTTACTTTTTTGTAGACTGCCCGCCCGAACGTACCGTTCGGTACGGGCGGGTCGACTATTAACTAATTCTTTATGAAACCAGAAAATTAAGGGTTTTTTTAATCAATTTGTGAAACTATGTTTTTCAACTACAAACTTAACGAAAACACCATACAAATTCAATGCCGCAATTATCATAGCTATATGTATTATTGATTATTCCGGAATTGTTTTAACTTAACAAATAAGGTTCTTCCTGATAATGCATCCTTGTTTTAATGAAAAATTGGAATATTGGAACAATGGAAGACTAAAAACTATCTTCCCAATCATTTCCATCATTCCATAATTCCTTTTCATCATCATTCATTTTTGAAATATTCAATATCTGAATAGAAATGTACTCATTATCCTGATGAACCACAAATAAGTGCTTGTCTATATAATAGTTATAATGGTCCTTCTTAAAATTCTATCCATATATATAAAAAATTTTTATGGAAAATACGGTTTTTCCGCATCCATATAACGAAACCAATCGATTGTGCATTTAAAAAACGTGTTTCAGGTATGATATTTGTCTTAAACATTGATGTTGTTAAGAAATATAAAGTATTTTAAAAATGAGTGCCTAATTAAACCAAGTTGCAGATTACAGGTTGCGAGTTACAAGTTGCAGAGTATAAGGGCATTAAGATTTCTGTTTTATACTGTAATTTAAAAATAAACAACAAGAACAAAATGTATCATATTAATTATAAACGCATTAACCCGAAACCTGTAACCACGGTGAAATATCCTCCTTTGTCGCATTTCACGTGGCAGGCCTGTAACTAGTAACCTAAGTTAATTAGTGTATTGAGAGAAGAAGATACAGAATATTATTTGTTATATGTTAACTGTTAAATGGTAATTATTTGAGCGTAGGTAAATCAAATGCCAAGACTGATGGCTATTATATATTTCATGAAGACAAAGTAGCTTATATGCGATAAAAAATAACTTATAACTAATAACTTATAACAATTATCAACTATCTTATACAGAAGAGACACGTAAACTGAATGGTTACAAAATTGAAAATAAAATATTAACTTTTAAATCTTTGAATCATGAAAACAAAATATTTTTTAAATCAATTTAATAAAAGAATAAAAAAAATTCTTTCGATCCTGGTACTTTTTGGATTATCTATATCGGCGTTTTCACAGGTAACAGGAATTCCAGACCGGGTTACTGATTCAACCGATCAAACTTTGTCGCCTTATTTTTTTATTAAAAGTGACAATCCCGAAGTGGACCAGTTACCTCTGAAGGAAACGGCTGCCAAGGTGAACATTGCCGGAGTGATTGCCGATGTAACCATTACCCAGGTTTATGAAAACCAGGGAAAGAATACCCTGGAAGCCATTTATGTTTTCCCGGCATCAACAAGAGCTGCTGTTTATAGTATGAAAATGACCATAGGGGAACGGGAGATTTTCGCAATTATCCAGGAAAAGGAATTGGCAAGGCAAAATTATGAACAGGCAATGGCTGAAGGGAAAACCGCTTCTCTTTTGGAACAGAAACGACCGAATGTATTTCAAATGAACGTAGCCAATATTCTTCCTGGTGATATCATCAAGGTTGAATTAAGCTACACCGAACTTCTGGTTCCGGAATCCGGAGTATATGAATTTGTATATCCCACCGTGGTTGGTCCAAGGTATTCAAATCAGCCATTGGAAACCGCTTCTCCGGATGAAAACTGGATAGCAAATCCATACACCCACGAAGGAGAAAAACCCACGTACACGTTTAATATTACGGTTACTATAGCCGCCGGATTACCGGTTCACGATGTCAGGTGTCCTTCACATGAAACAAATATTGTCTTTGAATCTCCTAACACGGTTTCAATTCTTCTTAAAAACACCTCAACATTTGAAGGGGACCGGGATTTTATTGTCCGGTACCGGCTGGCTGGAAACAAAATCGAATCCGGTTTGTTACTGTTTAAAGGAGAAAAAGAGAATTTCTTTCTGGCTATAATGCAGCCACCTAAAAGGGTAAACAACGACCAAATTCCTCCACGGGAATATGTATTCATTGTCGATGTTTCAGGATCAATGTATGGATTTCCACTGGATATATCTAAAAAACTTTTAAGAAACCTGATAAGTAATTTACGGCCTGAAGATCGTTTTAACGTTTTATTATTTGCAGGCGGATCACGGATTTTTTCTGAACACTCTCTTCCGGCAACAAAAGCAAACATTTCCAATGCGATAAATCTGATTGATAATCAAAGAGGTGGCGGGGGAACAGAATTGCTGCCTGCATTAAAAAGAGCGCTCGCATTAAAAGGGACTGAAGATTATTCGAGAAGTTTTGTTATTGTTACCGATGGTTATGTAACCGTTGAAAAGGAAGCGTTTGACCTGATAAGGAACAACTTGTCCATTGCCAATTTTTTCTCATTCGGAATCGGTTCCTCGGTAAACCGGTATCTTATTGAAGGAATGGCACACGTTGGGTTTGGTGAACCCTTTATTATTACCAATGAACAGGAAGCCGGTCAAAAAGCCGGTAAATTCAGAAAATACATCTTGCATCCGGTTTTAACAAATATTAAAGTTGATTTTAAAGGCTTTGACACTTATGATGTTGAGCCCCTGGGCATTCCTGATGTGCTGGCACAACGACCTGTAATTATTTTTGGTAAATGGAAAGGTGAAGCAAAAGGTGAAATTATTTTACAGGGTAAGGGTGGCAAGGGAATGTATAATTACAAGATTAACGTCGGTAAGGTAGAGCCTCATGCCGGCAATACGGGATTAAAATATTTGTGGGCAAGGGAGCGCATCCGGATTCTGGATGATTTCAATAATCTTAATTCATATGGGAATAAATATGGTAAAGAAATCACCGGTCTTGGATTAAAGTATAACCTCTTAACCCGGTATACCTCATTTATTGCAATCGATTCTGAAATCAGGAATAAAGACGGTAAGTTTACCACGGTTAAACAACCATTACCTCTGCCTCATGGTGTTAGTGATTATGCAGTTGGTGGTGTTGGAACTGCTGCCAGAATGGCTTCGGCAAAATCGCTTGGTTTTTTCAATAAAGTGAAGATGGAAGGTGATATGGCTTCCGGGTTTGAAGAATCAGTTGGAATTTCAGAGGCCCCGGAGGTATTTCCGGTGGTTGAAACAATGCCGGAATTTCCAGGTGGTATGGATGCCCTTACAGCATTCATTCAGAAGAACCTTAAATACCCGGGCAGTCTGTCAGAAAATCCAATCTACGGAAATGTATTTATCCGTTTTTCAGTTGATGTTGATGGTTCTGTAATTGAAATTGAGATCATTAAGGAGCTTCATCCTGACCTTGATAAGGAGGCTGAACGCATCGTTAAGTTGACAAGCAAAATGTGGGAACCCGGAACGCGGAAAGGCAAACCGGTAAAGGTTTTGATGATTATTTCTGTTAAATTTTCTAAAGATAAACGCTAGAAGGGAGTAAAATCATCGGGTTCAACCGTAAATACGCGGTACGAATATACAGGCGCCCCATCTTCACGTGAAAGGGGCACTTGTTTAAACGCTTTATTTGCACCCTTCATGTTTACTTCTTTTTTTTCTACCTGATTCAGGGAAACTATTTTCATCACATTTTTTTTTTCGCATAGATGACCCTTTAATGACCAATTCGGTTTTTATTATCTTTGTCTGGACCGGGAATTCTTTCTCTTTTTCTATCCTATCCAATAATAACCGGGCAGCATTTTTACCAAATCTCATGCATTTTTTTAGTTACAGTTCGTTTTTATGCAACGGGGTTTATAAAAATACATCATAATTATGGGATTTCATAATATATAATTTTTTCTGAAACCTTATTTCAAACGTTTGCGGAAACGATTGCATTAAATATTTGGTTTTTAGTGGCTTGTATTAAATTTTTTTTACTATTTTTTAGAAAAATAACTTAAATCAATATTTTATTGAAATATTTAGGTTTTGTAGAAAATATATGCTATAATTGTAAAGTAATTTCTTTAAAGACAAAGAATAAACCAAAAATATAAATTTATTTTATTTTTGTTATCTTAGTTTTATATTTGACCTTAATTTATGTTTAACCCTAACTTAACTTTATTATGAGAAATTCTATGTTGTGGAGAGGAGGCATATTGTTTCTTTTCCTATTTGGCTTTGCGATCAGCTTCGCTTACGCTCAGGAAAGAACGGTTACAGGCAAGGTAACTTCTGAAGAGGGAGAATCACTTCCCGGAGTTAACATTGTGATCCAGGGAACCGTACAAGGAGCCATAAGCGATCTTGAAGGTAACTACAGTATTGTAGTTCCTGGCCCGGACGCAGTTCTGGTATTCTCTTTTGTTGGTTTCACTACTCAAACTGTAATTGTCGGTAACCAAACTACAATCGACGTGGTGCTGGTTTTTGATATAACTCCGTTAGATGAAATTGTTATTACCGGGTATGGCACACAGAAGAAAAAAGAGGTTACCAGCGCCATTGTCAGTGTAAAATCTGATGACTTCACCCAGGGTTATGTTAACAATCCTGTACAATTGATCCAGGGTAAGGTGGCCGGTTTGTCTATAAGTAAACCCGGCGGCAACCCGAACGAAGGGTATGACATACGCCTGAGGGGTATGAGTACAATTGGTGCCAATACCCAGCCGTTGATAGTGATCGACGGGGTGATTGGCGGAGCCTTGGATAATGTGGATCCAAACGATATTCAATCCATTGACGTGTTAAAAGATGGTTCCGCTGCAGCCATTTACGGAACCAGGGGTTCGAGTGGTGTGATCATCGTAACGACCAAGAGAGGAAGAAAGGGCATGGCACAAATTGAGTACAATGGCTATATAACTGCTGAATCAGTAGCCAAACATACGGATGTGATGGATGCAGACGAATGGAGGGCATTGTCATCCGAAACCGGACTGGGAACCGATTTTGGCGCAAGTACCGACTGGTTTGATGAAACTACCCAGACATCCATTTCACAGGTACACAATCTAAGCATGTCAGGAGGAACTGAAGAGACTACCTACAGGGCTTCATTCAATGTGCGTGATGGGGATGGTATCATTTTGAATACCGGGTATTCCACACTGAACGGAAGGCTAAACCTCAGGCAGAAAGCGCTGAAGGACAGGCTGACCATAGACGTGAACCTGGGTGCAACCCAGAGTGAGAGACAATTTGGTTTTAATGACGCATTCCGTTATGCCACTGTCTATAATCCAACGGCTCCCGTCAGAAGCGATGATCCGGCCTATGATATTTATGATGGTTATTTCCAGCAGATTCTGTACGATTATTATAACCCGGTACAGATCCTGGAACAGAACATCAATGAAGGGAAGGATAAACTATTAAATGTGGCATTAAAGGGAGCATTTGAAATCATCGAGGGCCTGACCGTTGACGCTTTTTATTCCATCCAGAGTGAAACCCAATTGAGAGGTCAGTATTATGACAAGAACAGTTACTGGGTAGGTATGAATCGCAATGGCCTGTCTGAAAGGCGTATGAGAAATAATCAGAACAGGCTGTTTGAATCGACCGCCAACTGGATGGGTGAGGTAGGTCCGGCCAACCTTACTGTGTTAGGGGGTTATTCTTACCAGGAGTTTTCCTGGGAAGGGTTTCACGCCCAGGGGGGTGATTTTATTACCGATGCTTTTTCCTACAATAATCTGAGCGCTGCACTCGATTTCAACAATGGGATCGGGACCATTGACAGCTATAAGAGCTCTGCCAAACTGATCGCCTTTTTCGGACGTGTCAACCTGAGTGTCTCCGAAAGCTGGTTTTTGACAGCCAGTGCCAGGTATGAAGGTTCATCCCGTTTTGGTGAAGAGAACAAGTGGGGTTTGTTCCCTGCTATCGGTGGTGGAGTGGAACTGGCCAATTTTATTGACGCCCCTGCCATGGATAATCTCAAACTCCGGGTGAGTTACGGCCTGACCGGCAACCAGCCACGGGATAGTTATCTGTCATTGCTACGCCTGGGTCCCAGAGGCAGTTTCTTCTATAACGGAGAGTTTGTACCCGGTTATGCACCGGTGAGTAACGCCAATGAAGACCTGAAATGGGAGAAGAAAGCTGAAATCAATGTCGGGGTTGATTTCTCATTCTTTAACTCTACGTTGTTTGGTTCATTTGACTTCTATACCAGGACCACAACCGATCTGCTATTCCAGTATGAAGTGCCGGTTCCGCCAAACCTATACACCTTGGCATGGCTCAATCTCGGTGAGATACAGAACAGCGGCCTGGAATTGAGCCTCACATGGAGGGCTGTTGAAACAGGGGATTTCTCCTATAGCATGTCTATTACTCCAACCTATTATCTCAAAAACGAGCTGGTTTCCCTCTCCGGAACTTTTAATGATGCTGAGTTGACTTATGGAGTGCGAGACCTGGCTCCCATGGGCGCACCGGGGCAAAGTGACGTACCCACGGTAAGAGCAGAAGAAGGTAAACCCATTGGTCAGTTATGGGCACATACTTTCGTGGAAATTGCTGCGAATGGCGACCTTATCCTTCAAGATACTAACGGGGATGGAACCGTTGATACCGATGACCGGGTGGTGGTTGGAAATGGTCTGCCGGACTTTGAATTTGGATTTGGCAATGTTTTTACTTATAAAAACTGGGATATGAATATTTTCTTCCGTAGTGTTCTCGGGCATGATCTCAACAACAAAATCCGTGCTTTCTATGAAGTGCCCAGGATGATCGGATCGTATAACCTGCCCAAAACGGCAACGGATATGAGAAATGCGACAACAGGAACCCTTCTGAACAACTCTTCGGGTGTGTTATCCAGTTATCATATTGAAGATGCCTCTTTTGTTGCTCTTGATAACCTGAGTTTAGGCTATAACTTCAATCTACCTGGAGATACTGGGTTCAGAAATATCAGGGTGTATCTTACCGGCAACAATTTATTCTACATCACCGGTTATAAGGGTTCTGATCCTAACCCGAGATATGAGTATGAGGGACAGGTACTTGCACCCGGTCAAGATGCGAGGAATACCTGGTTCAGGGCCAGATCGGTATCTTTTGGTGTAAACATTGGTTTTTAATCCTAAAAATGAATAAGACATGAAAACAAAAGAAAGAAATAAAATGAAAGAATCACTATTTCTGATCAAAGGAATACTGATCGTATTGATCATGGCTGCTTTTAATCAGTCATGTACCGATCTGGACGAAGAACTGTTTGGCGAGGTTACACCGGATAATTTCTTTAGCTCGGAAGAGGAGTATGTATCGGCACTGGGTGCTGCCTATACCCAGTTCCAGGCTTTTGCTTCAGGCGATCCATGGTCGGTGCAGGAAACCAGTACAGATGAGATGGTGGTGCCCACCAGGGGACAGGACTGGGATGATGGTGGTATGTGGAGAAGGACCCATTTACATTCCTGGACGTATGAAGATGGCTATGTGAATGGCGCATGGAATTTTGGCTTTGGAGGAGTAAATACGGCAAACCGGCTGATCTTCCAGTTCCAGAACCTTGTGGAGGGCGGCCAGGTGGAACAGGCTACTGCTGATGCTTTTATTGCAGAACTCCAGACAGTCCGTGGTTTCTTTTACTGGCAGTTGATTGATCTGTATGGAAACGTACCGCTTGTGCTTGATTTTGCCACTGCGGAGGCGTCGCCTTCCACTGAGACCAGGGCGACTGTTTATGCTGCCATTGTAAGTGACCTGGAAACAGCTGTGCCCAAGCTGTCGGATGCAGTGGACGGCACCACGTACGGCCGTATGAACTACTATGCAGGCCAGGCATTGCTGGCCAAGCTATACCTGAATGCCGGGGTGTATACCGGCACAGATCAGTGGGATAAAACGATTACAGCGTGTGATGCGATCATCAACTCGGGAGCTTATTCACTGGAGAACAACTATTTTTCCAATTTCAATGTGGACAATTCCGGATCCAGTGAATTTATTTTTGCTATTCCTTACGATGAGGTATTTTTCCGGGATTTCAATATTATCGTCCGGACATTGCACTACGGCAGCCAGCAGACCTATAACCTGAAACAGCAGCCGTGGAACGGTTTCTGTACGCTGGAAGAGTTTTACAACTCTTACGATGATGCAGATCTGCGAAAGGGTGATGTAGGTACCATCGACGGCCCGTCAGGGAAACGAGGTAATTTTGTTGCAGGCTACCAGTATACAAGCGGTGGAATTTTTGTGATGGACGATGGATTTGAGGCCCCGCAACCTGACCGTCAGCCTGAACCATTGCTGGGTGACCCTGATGGCGAACGCCTTAATTTTGGGAATTTTGGCTCAACACAACCACAGATCAATGAACTGGGTCCCCAGGCGTATCGCCAGGCAGGTGTGAGAATCGGCAAATGGGAGATTGAAATAGGAGGTGATCCTGGACACATGAGCAATGATTATGCTGTATTCCGCTATGCCGATGTGCTGTTGATGAAAGCAGAAGCGCTCTTCCGCAAGGGCAGTACAGCTGAGGCATTGACACTGGTCAATCAGATCAGAGCCAGGGCCGGTGTTGCGGATCTGGCCACCCTGGATGGTGTAGTGAGTTTTGACCTTGATGATGATAACCAGGTTATTTCCGGTGGAGAACTGTTCAATGAAATCGGGCGTGAGATGTTCGCGGAAAACCACAGGCGGCAGGATCTGATCCGCTGGGGCTTCTGGACGGATGTTGATAAATGGGTACTTCCGTTCTATAATCCCCAGGATATATTGGAAACAGGCGAACATACTATCCTGTACCCGGTTCACAGGGATAAACTGGATGCCAATCCTAATCTGACTCAAAACCCCGGTTATTAGCAATAATATTTGAACAAATTCTTTAAAGAAAGCAGGCAATTATATAGTTGCTTGCTTTTCTTTTTGTTTAAAGCTTTATATTTATCCTTTAAACAGGAAAATCAATTGTCATAATGGATTATCAAATCTTTAAAGGTTTGTCAATTGGTGCAATGCTATTGATATCCCTTTTGGTGTGTTCGTGCAAAAAAGGACAGTCTGATTTCGTTCAGACCCCTTTGTTTTCGCTTCTTGACGAAAAAAAAACCGGTGTATCTTTTTTAAACCAGGTGGAATATACTGAAGAATATAATACCTATACATACAGAAATTTTTATAATGGTGCAGGAGTTGGCCTGGGCGATTTTAACAATGATGGTTTGCCCGACATATATTTCTGCGGTAACATTGTAGATAATAAACTTTATATCAACAAGGGCAATTTTGTATTTGAGGATGTTACGGAACGGGCAGGTGTGGCTTGTCCGGATGTATGGTCAACAGGTGTGAGTATTGCAGATGTAAATGGAGACGGATGGCTGGATATTTACGTTTGCAAATCCGGGGATCCAAATGCGCCAAATCGTTGCAATGAATTATTTATTAATAACGGTGACCTGACTTTTTCAGAAAAAGCCGCTGAATACGGGATTGCAGACCTTGGATTGTCAACCCACGCAACCTTTTTTGATTATGACAGGGATGGAGACCTGGATTGCTATCTTCTGAACAATTCCTTTCAATCGGTAAGTGAATATGACCTCAAACCCGGGCAACGGCAAATACGTGATACCCTGGGTGGAAATAAATTGTACCGGAATGAAGGCGGATATTTCAAGGATGTCAGTGAGGAAGCGGGTATATATGGAAGTAAGATCGGCTTTGGTCTCGGCGTGAGTGTCGGAGATGTGAACCGCGATGGCTGGATGGATATTTATGTATCCAATGATTTTTTTGAACGCGATTATCTCTATATCAATAATAGAGACGGCACATTTACGGAATCACTTGAAGACCAATTAGGTGAGATCAGTTTGGGAGCTATGGGTGCGGATATGGCGGATATCAACAACGATGCTTACCCGGATATCTTTGTGACGGAGATGACTGCTGAAGGAGATGCACGGCTGAAAACAAAAGTGTTGTTTGACAGTTGGGAACAATATCAAAAAAAATTGGTAAACGGATACCATCATCAGTTTGGCCGGAATGTCCTTCAGTTAAATAACCGGAATGGTTCTTTCAGTGAAATAGGAAGGCTGAGCGGTGTCAGTGCAACTGACTGGAGCTGGGGGGCATTGATCATGGATCTTGACAACGACGGATGGAAAGATATTTTCGTAGCCAACGGCATTTTTAAGGATTTGCTGGACCGTGATTATCTGGATTTCTATTCAGATCCTTCCGCCATGCGGTCTATAATTAAGAGTGAGGAAAATGCTATTCTAAAAATAATCGATGAGATTCCTTCGGTCAGGGTTCCCAATTATGTTTTCCATAATAACGGGGATCTCACATTTACCAACTTGTCCGGTTTATGGGGTCTCGGTACACCCTCACACTCAAATGGTGCTGCCTATGGTGATCTTGATAACGATGGGGATTTGGATCTGGTTGTAAACAATGTGAATATGCCCTCTTTTGTTTATAGAAATGAAACACGGGGGAAGCCGGAAACAAATTTTCTTATGGTCAGATTGAAAGGTGCCGGAAAAAATACCGCTGCGATTGGAACCGGAATTACACTTTACTACGATGGAAAAATTAATTATCAGGAACTTGTGCCCATGCGTGGTTTCAAATCTTGTGTCGATAACCGGCTTCATTTTGGGCTCGGGGCATCACAGGGTATTGATTCCCTGGTGGTGAACTGGCCTGATGGCAAATGTACTGTTTTACACGATGTGGCAGTAAATCAATTTTTGCTATTAGATCAAAAAGATGCTATTAACAGATGTTTAATTATCCCGGAGAAGCAACCATCGCCTGTTTTCCAAAAAATGGAACAGATTAAAGGTCTTGAATTTACACATATAGAGAACGATTTTGTGGATTTTGAACGCGACAGGTTGTTATTCCATATGTTATCAAATGAAGGTCCCCATATGGCTGTTGGCGATGTGAACGGCGATGGGCGGGATGATATCTATGTTTGTGGTGCAAAGGGTTATCCGGGAGCCTTGTTTGTACAGGATGAGCAGGCACATTTCAAAAAAACAAATGTGACATTGTTTGAAGCAGACAAAATATCGGAAGATACCGATTGTGTGTTTTTTGATGCGGATGGTGATGGCGATCTTGATCTGTATGTTACCAGTGGTGGAAATGAATTTCCGCAAAGTTCTTCAGCGTTACTCGACCGGATGTATATTAATGATGGACGGGGAAGATTTTCAAAGTCCCGGCAAATGCTGCCTGTAACCAGATATGAGAGTAGTTCCTGTGTGCAACCTGCCGATTTTGATAATGACGGTGATATAGACTTGTTTGTGGGTATTCGTTTGTTTCCATTTTTATATGGCGTTCCGGTAAATGGTTACCTGTTGGAAAATGATGGACACGGTAATTTCTCCAATGTATCCGGGAAACGGGCACCAGGTTTGAAGGAAATCGGTATGATTACTGATATGACATGGGCTGATGTAGACAATGATGGAGATCCGGACATGGTGATAGTGGGCGACTGGATGCCGGTAAAGATATTTATTAATGATCATGGTATCTTTACAGACGAATCTGAACGGTTTGGTTTATCGAATACGGAAGGCTGGTGGAATGTGATTATTGCAAAAGATTTGAATGGAGACGGAAATGTGGACTTTGTATTGGGCAATCATGGATTGAATTCGCGTTTTAAGGCTTCAGCAAAGCAGCCGGTGACTATGTATGTGAATGATTTTGATCTGAATGGGAGCGTTGAACAGATAATCTGTGCTTACAATGAAAATAAATCATATCCTGTAGTAATGAAGGATGATTTGATAAAGCAAATTCCTTCGCTGAAAAAAAAATATAAAAAGTTTGAGGATTATAAGGAGCAGACTATCGAGGATATTTTTTCAAATGAAGTATTGCAGCGGGCAGTTAAATTAAATGCCCGGGTCCTGGAGAGTTGTGTGATGATCAATACCGGGTTGGGGACTTTTCACCTGAATTTCCTTCCTGTAGAAGCCCAGTTCTCACCGGTTTACGCTATAGCCGCTGATGATTTCGATGATGATGGAATATGTGATATTGTCATTGGAGGAAACCAGTATAGAGCCAAGCCGGAAACAGGAATTTATGACGCGAGTTATGGCCTTTTTATAAAGGGGAATGCCGATGGAACATGGCACGCTGTTCCTTCTGTAGAATCAGGATTTTTTACCAGGGGGGAGATGCGCGATTTGGAGATTTTGAATATAAATGGAAGCCGGATCATTGCAGTTGTAAGAAACAATGATAAATTACAGTTTTATAAATATTAATGAAATGAACCGAACATGACAAAATTTATTCTATTTTGATACCCTGTGCTATGAACAGGAATAATGGAATACTGGAGTACAGGAATATTGGGAAGAAAATGGATGACTTTCTTGAGTATTCCAGCATTCCAATATTCCAAATTTACTGATCATTGAAAATAAAAATAAAACATATGAAAAAAAGAATAGAATGTATATTACCGGTCTTGATTGCCGGATTAAACATTTGCGGATGTTCCCCGGAACCAAAATATGAGCGCATGTTGAAGCATGAACTGGCAAGTGGAGTGAGACATGATTCATTGTTTATGGGGATATACCTCGGGATGCCTGAAAAAGATTTCTATACCCATTGCTGGATGCTAAACCGGGAAGAATTGATCAAACAGGGCACAAGTAACACAACGGTAGAACATGCATTAAGGGAGGAGCTGAAATATCCGGCAACTATGAATTTCTACCCGGAATTTTCGCGGGGAAGAATTGTTGAAATGCCGGTGCGGTTTATCTACAGCGGATGGGCCCCGTGGAACAAAAGCCTATCTTCCGACAGTCTCCAATCAGAAGTATTAAAATGGTATGAGAATGTATACGGTAATGGCTTTATCACCGTAAAGCATCCTCGGCGAGGGATAGCATATACAAAGATCGACGGGAACCGGCGAATCACCATATTCAAGGAAGATGATATGCACGTCTGGGCTGTTTTTACTGACATGCTGGTAAAAAGGGAATTGAACGATTCGACCTCCGAAGCGGGGAAAATACTTGATGAAATCACCAATGGTTTGGAATAATAGTATGGCTGGAGCAGTTCAAGAACATAGTTTCACAGGGTTAATTTAAAAAACCCTTAATTTTCAGGTTTCATAAATAATAAGTCCATAGTCGGCAGTCCACAGTCGGCAAAAAAACAAATAACAATCAAACAATTATTACACAATAATAAATATTAAAAATCACAAATGACAAGCACCAAAATACAAATAAATCTCAATGAACCAAATCACAATATTCAAAACTGTTTCGGTCATTTGATAATTGATATTTGGAATTTATTTGTTATTTGTTTTTTGTT
>JAUWBB010000263.1 GCA_030605195.1 Bacteroidota bacterium | reverse complement strand
CCAAGGTCACCCTTGATGGTGGTAAAACCTGGAAATCGGTTGGAAACAAAAGGCGTCACGTAGACGACCATGCTTTGTGGATTGATCCCAATGATACAGAACATTTCATTATCGGAGGTGACGGTGGGGTTTATGAGACCTTTGATGGCGGCAAGAATTATTTATTTAAAACAAACCTGCCGGTCACCCAGTTTTACCGCGTAGCCGTTGATAATGATTTCCCGTTTTACAATGTTTATGGAGGCACACAGGATAACGCCAGCCTTGGAGGGCCATCGAGAAACACCAGCTCATTTGGTGTGGTCAGCGATGAATGGACTGTTACCGTGGGTGGTGACGGCTTCTGGCAGGCTATCGACCCTGACGACCCGAACATTGTTTATTCGGAATCGCAATATGGAAACAGTGTCAGGTTCGATAAAAAAAGTGGTGAAAGGATCAAAATCAAACCACAGGAACGTAAAGGTGAACTAACCTACCGCTGGAACTGGAATGCTCCGCTGATTATCAGCCCGCACTCAAAAACCAGACTTTACGTAGCAGCTAACAAAGTCTTCCGCAGCGAGGACCGCGGTAATTCCTGGAAAGTGATCTCGGATGACCTTACGGCACAGATCGACAGGGATACCTGGAAAGTGATGGGTAAATTCTGGAGCGCCGATGCCGTAAGAAAAGATGTATCCACCTCACAGTACGGTACCATCGTTTCCTTTGCCGAATCGGAAGTGAAAGAAGACCTGCTGTATGTGGGCACGGATGACGGATTAATCCGGGTTACTGAAAATGGCGGGGAACCCTGGAGAAAGATCAGCAGTTTCACGGGAGTACCTGAATATACCTATGTAAGCGACATATGCCCGTCGAAATTCGACGAAAATGTTGTTTTTGCCTCGTTTGATAACCGCAAAAGGGATGATTTCAAGCCTTACATACTGAAAAGTACGGATAAAGGAAATACCTGGGTATCCATTAGTAATAACCTCCCCGAAAACGGTACTGTTCACACTGTTGAGCAGGATTTTGTTAATCCCGACCTGTTGTTTGTGGGTACGGAATTCAGCGTCTTTTTCTCCATCGATGGCGGCAAGGAATGGGTACAGCTAAAATCAGGAATTCCAAGCGTTGCCGTTCGCGATCTAACCATCCAGCGAAGGGAAAACGACCTGGCTGTTGCTACGTTTGGCCGTGGTTTTTACATCCTTGACGATTATACACCTTTACGTAACTTTAAACCAGATATATTGGAAAAAGAGGTTTTTATCTTCCCCATTATGGATGCCTTGTTATACATCCAAACCCGTGGTAAGGGCTCCCAGGGTTCAACCTATTTTTCCGCCAAAAATCCTCCATACGGAGCTACGTTCACCTATTACCTGAAAGAAGGTATTAAAACCAAAAAGCAACAAAGAAAGGAGAAAGAAAAGAAACAATTTGAGAAAGGCGAAAAGATCAAGGTGCTGACCTGGGACGAGCTGCGGGAAGAAAGCAAGGAAGAAACACCTCATTTGATTTTTACCATATATGACGAAAACGACAATCTCCTCAGGAAACTGGCCACCAAACCTTCGAAGGGAATAAACCGTTTTACCTGGAATCTAAGATATCCTTCAACAGTTCCTGTAAATCTGAGAAATAACAAGTTTGATCCCCTGGCTAAGGGACGGGATGGTATTCTGGCTGCGCCAGGAACGTATAAGGTAGCTCTTTCCAAATCGGTTGATGGTATTATAACAGAACTGGTTCCTCCAACAGAATTTAAGGTTGTAGCCCTGGCAAATACCACACTGCCTGCCGGTGACAGGAAGGCAATGATTGAATTCCTGAAAGAAGTAAGTGTACTTGCCAGAACTATGCAGGGAGCCATAAGGTTAAATAGTGAACTTTCGTAAAAAATTGAAAAGATCGTTCAAACTTTACACCTCACACCAAAAGCTACTCCGGAAATGATAAAAAAGGCAAAAGCGCTCAGAAAAGAACTCGATGGTATCAACTTTACCTTTAACGGTTATTCAGCCAAAGCAAGTTGGGAAGAAATTCCTCCGCAACCTATGCCTTTGAACAGGAGGTTGAATTACCTCACGCGCACACACAACAATTCAACCACTGAAATTACACAGACAGAAAAAGATACATACCATATCCTCAAGGAAGAACTACCGCCTGTCCTGGAAAAACTGAAAAGGATCAGCGAGGTAGATATTAAAAATCTGGAATCTGAAATGGAAAAGATAGGCGCTCCCTGGACTCCGGGGCGACTTCCGGAATTGAATTAAGAAAAGAGGCTGACATTGTCAGCCTCTTTTTTTGTGCCTTTATAAAATATTTTTTAAAAAGTTACGTTAATTAAAACAATTTTTATTTGATTTTTATATTAAAATGCATAAATTTGCTATTTCTAGTTTAGGTACTGAAGCAGATAATAAATATCCAAATACAATGAAGAGATTATTAATACTGTTTGCATTCTGTATGATACTTGGGACTGCATTAAGCTCCTGTAACCGGCAAATTTGCCCGGCTTATAGCCAGGCTGATACAGAGCAGGTTGAAGACAATGTATAGGTAAAAACGGAATCGTATCTCACCGGTTGCCTTTACTTTTTTTCTTAAGCAAATACATCTTTGCCAGGTTTGATTGATTTTTTTTCTTTTCCCGGAAAAATGAAGAAGTTAATTCTTTTATTCCCTTTCCTTATACTTTTTTCAACCACAGGATTTGCCCAGGGAGAATTAGATGATCAACAAAAAATCTTTTACCGGAACGAGCAGTCAGTCGGATTGCTTTTAAATTCAACCGGCTGGGGTCTTAGTTTACGGTATGGCAAGCGTATCAACTACCTGAACAAAAGATTATACGAAGTTGATTTCAGCAATATTAAACATCCCAAAGAAATTAAAACCAATCCTTATAATAACCGTGGATTTGTTTTTGGAAAACTGAATCTATTCATGAATCTACGGGTGGGTATGGGCCATCAGAGGGAAGTGTTTAAGAAAATCGACCGTGGAGGGATTGCTATTCGTTACTTTGGTTCTGCCGGACCATCCATGGGATTTTACAAACCCATTTACTACGAAGTGCTTTATTCTCCTTCTGGCTTTGAATACGAAATCAAGATTGAAAAATTCAGTGAAGCCATTCTTCATTGTCCTATTTATGGTCGTGCTTCTTTTTTTAAAGGCTTCGATGAAATCAAATTTGTCACCGGCGCATATGTGAAGCTCGGATTGAATTTTGAATATAGTAAACTCGACCGGGTGATCCATGCTCTTGAGGTAGGTGTAACCTTCGACGCCTTTACCAAAAAAATCCCTATCATGTTTTCGGAAGATAACAAACAGTTTTTTTTCGCTCTTTTCGTCAGTTATCGTTTCGGCAGAATTGTTGACCCGAAACGCCAGACCATAATCCCTGATATGGAAGAGCTTAGGGACACTTTTTGACGATTAATTATTAATACCTACTTTTGGGTGATTTTTTGCAAAACAAAACGATTTTTACTAACCCTTATAAATGAATAATTATGCCGAAGATAAAAGTTGCTATAAATGGTTTTGGCCGTATTGGCAGGAATGCTTTTAAAATCGCCCTTGATAAACCAAATTTGGAAATAGTTGGATTAAACGATCTGACCGACACGAAAACACTGGCTCATCTTTTAAAATATGATTCCACCCAGGGTAAATTCGAAGGTTCTATTTCTTATGATGATGATGGGATCATTGTGAATGGAAAAAAGATAATAGTCTCTGCAGAAAGAAATCCGGCAAAGATACCGTGGGCAGAAACGCCTGATATTGTCATTGAATCAACCGGAATTTTCAGGAACAAGGAAAGTGAAAAAGGGGGTTATGGAGATCATCTGAAGAATGGAGCTAAAAAGGTAATTTTAACGGTACCTTCGAAAGATACCATCGACAACATCATTGTGCTGGGTGTAAATGATGATGCACTCAGACCCGGGGATGAATGCATATCAAATGCATCATGTACAACCAATTGCCTTGCCCCGATCGTAAAAGTATTAAATGACAAATTTGGAATAGAAAATGGTTTAATGACCACTATTCACTCTTATACAAACGACCAAAGCATACTCGACCTTCCGCATTCGGATCTCAGAAGAGCCAGGTCAGCTGCCATTTCGCAAATCCCAACAACAACCGGGGCAGCTAAAGCAGTTGGAAAGGTTATCCCTGAACTTAAAGGAAAAATGGATGGGATGGCTATCCGTGTACCAACACCAACCGGTTCATTGGTTGATCTGGTAGTTAATCTGAAAGTCGAGGCTACAAAGGAAGAGATAAATGCTGCCATGAAGGAAGCAGCGGAGGGGCCGATGAAAGGCATCCTTGAATACACCGAAGATCCAATCGTATCCGTCGATGTTATACATAATCCGCATTCTTCAATCTTTGATGCGTTAAGCACTATGGTTAATGGTAAGACAGTCAAAGTATTGTCATGGTACGATAACGAGTGGGGTTATTCATACAGGGTGGTTGATCTGATTGAAAAATTGTTTGAATAAAGCATATTTGGTATCTGGTTAGTTTATTATTCATTAAATTACAGTTTATCAATTAGTTTTCTGCGAACCTGGAAAAATGGAATTATGTGCCGAAGGCATGCCTTTGGCAGAATACTGGAAATATTAAAATAATATTTTCCTGTTCAAGAATTATTTAGCTTCCATTATTCCACTCTTCCAATAAAATCAGTCGATTTTAGGTTTTTTTTTCGAAGTTTATACGTTTATTAAATAACTTTGAAATCAAAAGGTAGTTTTGTTGTTTCGTAAAAATGCTTACCAAGGTCTAAAATAGACTCATCATCTTCTTCATAATACCAATCTACCCTGCA
>JAUWBB010000139.1 GCA_030605195.1 Bacteroidota bacterium | reverse complement strand
TTAATTGTTGCAAGTGCTATATGAAGGGCATCTTCAAAATATTTCCTTGTTATTACTCCTTCATGTATATAAAATTCTGCCAATTCAATAGATTCATTATTAGAGGTTATTAGCTCCTTAAACGCACTTTTCATTAGTTCATTCAATTTGTCTTGTACATTTTGAGGTGCATCTTGAATCTCGTCAACTGTTAAATCTGAAACTAATACAATCTTATTCCCGGATAAAATTTCACTGATAAGTTTATTTGACCATTCTTCAAACTCATTGTCAAAACAGCCACCAATTACCGAAGTATCTATATATATTTTTGGTTTCATCTGTTAATATTCTACTTTTTATGGTCAGATGTAACTCTCGGTTAAAAATATTATCATTCTCAATTGTAAAAAATATGATAATATTTTTCATGTTCGTTTCATTAATTCATTTTATACAAATGTACGAATTTACGTTACCATCATTTGTTTTCTTTCCAATTATTTGGGTTTTCTTTATCCAAATCCCATTTCATTCATTACACGAACTACCTTTCGCCTCTTCGCTGTTTCACCTTTTCGCTTTCTCCATTTTATATTTTAAATTATTAACAGTTTGACCTTTCACATTTTCTCCCCTTCTCCCCTTCACCGTTTGGGGAATTGCGAAGTAATCGGTGTAGCCAACGGGTTGGGGATGGGGCTTATTTGCGCCAGAATTTTGTTAGTTTGTTTGGGTTTTTGGGCATATGTCTTATGTTATGAGATACGAATTCTCATTCTTCCAATCTTCCATTATTCCATTCTTCCAGCCTCCCTGTCTTTTCAGTTCCAGCCAGAACCGGATGAAGTTGTTGGGTTTGTCAGCCCTTATGTATTGCTGCCAGTATCCGTTCAGGGGTCATGGGGAGCTGGAATAACCGGGCCCTGGTTGCATCGAAGATTGCATTAGCAATTACGCCACCCACACAAATAATTGGTGGTTCCCCACCTCCCTGTGGAGGCGAATCCTGGGCATCAATCAGTACTGTATCGATTTTTGGAGTCCAGGAAAATCGTGTGATTTCATAGGTATTAAAGTTTCGGGTTTTAACTTCCCCCCAATTAAATTTAACGTCCTCGGTGAGCGCATACCCCAGTCCCATTGTAATACAACCCTCTATCTGCAATATTGCACCCTGAGGATTTACTACCTGGCCCATATCCTGTGCGCATACGACACGTTTTACCTGAACTTGCCCTGTTTCCTTATCGACCTCCACTTCAGCTATCTGAGCAACATAACTGCCTGCATCAACACCACAAGCTATACCATAACCTTTTCCACCGGGCAATTTTACCGGAGGCCAGCCGAATTTCTTTGCTGCCGCTTTTAGAACTCTTATCATTCTTTCATCTTTCATATTGTTTAAACGGAATTCAAACGGATCTACTCCGGCTTTCCAGGCCATAATATCAATCTGTGATTCCCTTGCAAATGTATTCGTATTATTGGCAGGTGCACGCCATGCACCTGTGCCAAACGGATGTGCTCCTTCTGCTGAACCATATGCCATGGTTCTGTTATGCGGAATATCGTAAAATAGTTGCGAACCTCTGGCACCGGCAAAATATACACCGTAATCCCATAATGTTATTTTGCCGGAATTTGTGATACCTGAGTTTATCTTTACCACTGCAGCAGGTCTGAACATATCATAAAAAAACTCCTCCCCGCGTGTCCAGACTAATTGTACAGGTTTCCCGGATAATTTGGTTATCCTGGCCGCTTCAATAGCCTGTTGGTTATAGTTTTTTGAGCCAAACCCACCTCCTAAAAAGTTTTGCTTTATATGAACATTTTGTAATGGCATATTCAACGTTTCAGATATAGCCTGTCTGGTTCCGAATGGTGTTTGCGTGGACACCCACATTGTTATTTTGTCTCCTTCGAATTTTGCCGTTGCTGTATGAGTTTCGATTGGGGCGTGAGCTACATAACCGTCAAGGTATTCTTCCTCGACAGTTATGTCAGATAGTTCGCGGCCTTCCTTTAGATTTCCACCCTCTTCAACCAGGTTACTTTCTGATGCCACACTGAGGAGGTGTTTGAAAATGGTCTCATCATTCGCCTTAGGTTCCGGAACTTCATATTCTGCTTTTACTTTATTAATTGCTTCTCCTGCTATTTCAGGAGATTTATGGAGAACGGCAAAAAAGTCTTTTTCCCTGACAACTTCGATACCTTCGATATTCTCCAGGGCGGATGCATCAAGACTTATTAATCTGGCGCCATGTGCAGGCGGTCTCAGGATCTTTGCATATAACATGCCCGGCAGGCGAATATCTCCCGCGTACTTCGCCTCTCCTGTTACCTTTGCTAATGCATCTGCTTTTAACTCCGGTTTCCCGATTATTTTAAACTCTGATGGGGTTTTTACCGGCGGTTTCTCACTTAACGGTTTTAATATCTTTTTACCTTTGGTGAGCTGAGCATATGTAACCTGGTTTTTTCTGTTTTTTGTATCATATATTACACCTTCACTTGCCTCCAATTGTTTTTTTGATATTTTAAGGTGTTCGGCTGCTAATTCAATCAGTACGGCTCTGGCTTCCGCGGCCGCTGCCCTGAGAATGGGGTCAAAAAAGCGGGTAGTCAATGATCCCCATGTTCCCGCGTCATATGGACAAAGTTCTGTGTCTCCCATCACCATGTCTACCTGATCCAACGATACTTCAAGCTCATCGGCCAACACTTGCGCGAGAGAAGTTATTACTCCTTGTCCCATTTCGATTTTACCTGTATAACAATCTATCCGGCCATCTTCTTTTACTCTAAGGTAAGCATTTAAATCAGATGATTCTTGCACCTTGGTAAGTATCCCCCCTCCAAGAACGGATAATTCCCCAATAGAAAAAACAATAATTATACCCCCACCAAGGCTTTTCAGGAATTCACGCCGATCCATAGCGAAAGGAGTATTTATATCGCTGGAATCAATTTTTAGGTATTTATCTTTTTTCATATCTGCCTCCCTCCTTTCATTTCTTTGGCCGCGGTTTGGATAGCATCTATAATTCTGTTATACGAACCACACCTGCATAAATTTTGATCCATGCCTTGAATGATTTCCCGCACTGTTGGCTGAGGGTTATGATGTAACAAGCCGTATGCATTCATGATCATTCCAGGAGTACAAAATCCACATTGTAAAGCATCATGTTTAATAAATGCTTTTTGTAACGGATGCAAATCACCATTTTTTGACAATCCTTCAATAGTGATTACTTTCTTCCCTTTGATGTACCAAACCGGGTACATGCACGACCTGACAGTTTTCATGTTGACAAGGATAATACAGGCCCCGCAGTGGCTTGCCCCGCAACCGTATTTGGTCCCTGTCAGACCCAGGTCTGAACGCAAAACCCATAACAGTGTCCTTTCACTGTCTAACGACATTTCCATTGGTTTCCCATTGAGTTCAAATTGTATAGTTTCTGTCATGATAACCTCCTGTATTTTAATTCTTTATTGTAATCATTCATGGTATCTATGTCCCTGAGAATACCCGGATCATCTATCCCGACCTCCAGAATATCTTCAGAGTGTTTATGGGTAAGATCACGAAGGCTGCTACCTGAGACGAGTTGTTCCGCTTCACTCTTGTATTTCATTTCAAAGAGAATGGGATGGCCACGCTCTCCATTATAAACAGCAATAACAATTCCCTTTTCCGATTGCTTGTATGCATCGATTATTTTGTCGATCACTGAACCCGGGATCATTGGCTGGTCGCCCAATAAAACCAGTACGGCATGTGTGTTAACAGGCAGGGCTTTTAGTCCGCATTGAATGGAAGAAAGCATACCGCTCCGAAATTCCGGATTTTCAGAGATTTCTACCGGATAATTCCTGATCTGCATGCCGATCTTCTCCTTATCCGAACCAAGAACAACGAGGACATTATCCGCTTTTGACCGGACTGTTTGACCGATGACCGTTTCAATAATTGTTCCATCACCATAAGGCATGAGAAGCTTTGGTTTTCCCATTCTCCTGGATTCTCCGGCAGCAAGAATTATGGCACTGATGATAGACTTATTTTTCCCCTTCTGCTTCTGATGGCGGGCGAGGATTAGCTGGGCACAGATACTTACGGCAATTTCCTGTACGGTTTTTGACTGGATTTCAACACCAATGGGAGCATTAACACGATCGAATCGGGAAGGTGTTGCCCATCCTTCCTTAAGGAATTTTTCCCGCATCAAACTGATCTTTTGTTTACTTCCGATCATGCCAATGTATGCAGTTTTCGAATCGATGCATTGCCTGAGCGCATCAGCATCATTCTTGTGTCCGCGTGTTACGATCACGATGTATGTATCAGGAGTCTTGGGAATTTTACGAATTGCTTTTCCAATGTCATCGACGATTATATGATCTGCATCAGGAATTTTTTCCCTGTTGGAATATTCCGGCCTGTCATCTATTACGGTTACCTCAAATTCAAGGAGGCTTCCGAGATGGGAAACTGCCTGGCCGATATGACCCGCTCCTGCAATGATGAGCGCGGGAAGGGGGAATAATGGTTCCAGGAATAGAAAGGTTTCAGGGGCATTTTCAAAATATGATTTTTTTTCAATTTCAAGGTACAGGGTATTATTTTCATCCAGACATTTCTTAATCTCTTCCCTGTATCTTGAAAGTTTAGCTTTTAAACCGGGCCCGGGAATTTCATTTTTCTCAATCCAGTGTCTTGCTATTGATATTTTTTCATCCGGGTACCTGCCAATAAATGTTGCCAGGACTCCCGGCTGATACCTGCCCATTGATTTTTCTATATCACTGAAAATATTCATGTTCTTTTCCTGACAGGTGTCAATAAGAATTACAGCTTTACCGCCACAGATGGCACCTTCATCTGAAGAAATATCGGCATGTAAATCGAATTCATAAAGGTGTGAAATCTTTTTTTGAATGGCATTAAGAGCTTTTTTTTGTGCATCGGCTTCAAGGATTCCGCCTCCAAGGGTGCCTTTTATAAGCCCTTCCAGGGAGAATATGGCTGAGGCTCCCTGCACCTGGGGAGTAGAGCCCTTTGTTTCAATAATAGTAGCCAGAGCAAGAGGAATATTTTTCCCCAACTCGCTTACCAGGTTTATATAGATATTCTTCATTTCCGGCTTGCCATTGCTAAAACAGAATTATAAGAATCCGGCACTTATTTCAGTCAGTTTATTATCACGACATATCTTGCGTCAGGATCAGTCTGATCACCGCGAGTAATACCATACAGAGGACCAGTGTGGCCGGTGAGAGCATATCTCTAAGTGTTTTTCTTTTAATAACCATTTCAAAATTTACAGCAGTTGATCTGATTTTTTCTCCGGCAAGGAATCCCAGCGGAACAGTAAAGGCCGATAGTACAACTGCAACGGGTGAAAAAAAGATCGAAAGGGGGACTAATGTTCCCGGAAATATACAGGCTGGAATACCTGTTGCAAATTTTACCAGTGGGAACAGGCTTATGGCAATAAGAGCAGTCCCACCGCCAAGCAGTGCCCGGGCTGACTTTTTCTGCCATCGATTTTTATTAAAAAGTGCAACCAGGATAAGGAATGCCAAACCTTCCATCAGTAAGGCAAAGATGGGGTTGGCAATTGCCCCATGCTTAACCGGCAAAGATAAAAGCAGTGCATCGAATAATTTAAAAAAACATGCAATTAAGACAATAAGTATAGGGACAAAAAAGCGTCTGGTTGCAACCCAACCGGCAGAGATAAAAAATAAGGCTACTCCGGTCATCAGGGAGCCTGATACAAGGGCTGCACAGCTGCGAAGCCCCATCCCGAGGGCAGCTTCAGCAAAACCCCAAACGGATCCGAGTATAATTGCAATTCCCAGGTGTGATTTTAAAATAGTTTTTTCCATGTTTGTGCTAATTTAATGAAAGAAATCAATTATGGTAATCCTGATTTTGAGACAATCCTCTTGATGCTAATGGCAGTGTTTTACCGGTTTGAATATTCTGAATTTCATAAACCTGCTTTTGGCCATTTCTCCACATTCCTTTTGCCGGAATTCCTGATACAGATATTTTTCTTCTCCGGAGTCTTTCAAGTAATTTAACAAGAAATGAAGATTTTCCACTTCCGGTTTCACTGGTAATTATAAAAACAAAAAAACGTTCCCTGATCAGTCCGGAGCCACATTCCGGACAATTATCAATACTGTCAGGTTCCGTGCGACTACAAGGGATACTGATTCCGCACTCGTGGCATTCAAAGTATTTTTTTTGGCTTTTCGCACAATTTTATGAAACAAATATAATAAATCTGGCTTTAATAATAAATACAAATCGTTATTCACTAAATTCAATAATTAATTGGTGAAAGCGAGAAAAATTAAGGTTCCTGCAATCAGTGCCTGCATCCCGGTCATGCCGGAAAAAACAAGCTGCTCGATTTCCAGCAGGCCGATCTCCCCAACCGGATTTGAGTCGCTTCCGGCACAGATTTTTAAACCGGCTTTCACCGCTTTCATAAGTATTTCAAGTTGTCTCAATGCGACTCTCTATGACCGTTTATCCACAGATGAGACAAGAATCCTGCCTTCAACGACCACGGTGGGTTCTGTACAGAGTCCAATTTCGCGATCCTAAGTTCCCGGTCTGCAATATATTCAGGGCTCAAATTGCACACAATAGTCGGGCAATAAAATGTATTCTTTTCAGCCATGAGTTTTATAGTCTCATATGTAAGCCCGTATCCGTGCTCTATACAGTCTATACTCGCTGCCACCGCCTTTCCAGCTGCCGGTTCTGCGGCATGGGCAGCAATTCTCAAGCCGTTTTCATGTGCTGTTTTAATTGCTGCTTCAAGTTCATCCTGCTGAAGCTCATCTGCCATTATCTTAATCCAGTCCAACCGGCGCTTTGTATGCTCAAGAATCGCATTTCTCATTTCGAGGGGACCCTCAATTTCAATTGCCACGACTCCAAACTGCCGATCCGTACCATGCCCGCAAATGGATGTAATTTCATTTCCACCGGCAAAAATCCGTGGGCCGACAAAAATACCTGCATCAAAGGCCTCTCTCCGGAAATAGTAAATAACAACACCAGCGAAACGATTCCAAAAACTGTTAGAACTCTCATTTGCTTATCCTCCTGTTATTTGAATTATAATATTCCATGTATTCCTGCAAAATATTCACATCTGTTTTTTTACTTGCCTTTCACTCTCCCACCTTTAATGAAAGTTTGTAATAACCGGACAGGATTGGTATTTCGTGGATATAGGTTACGCTCGCCCGGAAGTTCCCTGCAAAAAGTTTGTCACAAAACCTTGGGAAGTGGTTACAATTTTATGTGCCAAACTTTATAAGCAAAAGGCAATAACACGTTCGGACATTCCTGCCAGCCTGTAACACTCGGTCATAAATAATTTGGCAGTCAGTGGTTTGCGTTGTCTGGTGCTTTTATTTATGTTTACTGTAAATTGATAACGATAGTGCTTTGAATGCCAAACTATTCATACCGCCATTCGTTGGCATTCATTGTAAGAAACACACACAGACTGACCGTTGATAACTTAAGAAAAAATATGACAGGAAACTTATGGATTATGATTAAATTTGCTGTAATAAAATGAGTTAAAATGAAAGTTAAAGAGCCTTTATTTGAATAT
>JAUWBB010000122.1 GCA_030605195.1 Bacteroidota bacterium | reverse complement strand
TTCAAATTGGATAAACAATAATGATTTTATAAAACCAAAATTTGCATGGCAAGGAGGTTATGGGGTTTTATCTGTTTCTCCATCTCAGGTGCAAAAAGTCAGGGATTATATTAAGAACCAGGAAGAACATCATCGAAAAATGACCTGTCAGGAAGAAGTTAAAAAATTTATGGCTGCAAATGGAATTCAATTTAAGAAATAAGGACGTAAACGTCCTTAATCACGCATTGTTCAATATTTAAACCCAACCATAAATGGTTGGGCGATGGAATGATATTTATTTCTTTTTATCCTTCTCAATAATCACAAAAATCTCCTCATCTTCTTTTTTCATTAAATATTGTTCCCTGGCGAATTTTTCGAGATTTTCCATATTGGTTTTTAATTCATTCAGTTTTTTCGAATCCTCCTGAATCCTTTCCTGGTAATATTCTTTGTCCCTTTCCAACTGGCGTAGTCGTTTTTGATCATGGAACCGGTCAATCAGATTGTTGCTGTCGAACAGGAAAAGCCAAACAGTGAAAATAAGCAGGGTTAGAAAATATTTATTCTTTATAATCTTTAGAACGGTATTTCTATATTTCATAATAAAATGACAAAAATAAAATAACGTGAGTTCGATATCCGCTTAGCAGATTACGATGCTGTCGGATGTTTCCATCCGACAATTAATGACATGACAAGATTTTAATTACTCCAGTATTCAATGTCAGTTGGAAACACCTGACATCATGTAAATATAATTGGTTTTCTCTCGTGTTAAAATTATAAAGAAAAATAAAAATAGGAAAGCGCTTTTTGAGAACTTTTCCACGTTTTATCAACATCCCCCTAATACGGAAATTCCAAAACACTCACGAAGTGATGCCTATGGCAAAATAACAAATCTCAACCGATCCGCCTTGGCGGAGAGCTCATGAACACCTTTGAAATATTTTTCTTGTGAATAAATAAATTACAATTTTCTAAATTCCAATGTTTTAAACAGTTTTGTTTTGTAAGCGCCTAATCCTCCTGAATATAAAAGCAAGACTCATGAAAACTGTCCCTGGGACTCCTTGTCCCGGAGGGATCCCTTTGGGAGGAGAATATTTACTATTATTTTTCATTCATAAAGGGATATCTGTAATCTTCCGGGGGGGAAAAGTTTTCCTTGATGGTTCTGGGCGATACCCAGCGCAACATGTTGATCATGGAGCCTGCTTTATCGTTGGTGCCCGATGCCCTTGAACCCCCAAAGGGTTGCTGACCGACCACTGCCCCGGTTGGTTTGTCGTTGATATAGAAATTACCGGCAGCGTTGACTAATTTCTTTGTAGCTGTTTCAATTGCCTCTTTGTTTTTGGCGAAAATGGCTCCCGTTAACGCGTATATTGATGTTTTGTCGAGCAGAACAAGGGTTTCTTCAAATTTCCCCGATTCGTAAACATAAATAGTAACGACAGGGCCAAACAATTCCTCAACCATGGTGACGTATCGCGGATCCTTAGTTAGGATAACCGTAGGTTCGATAAAATACCCTTTCGATTTGTCGTAATTACCACCAAAGATAATTTCGACGTCAGGATCTTTCCTGGCGTTTTCAATGTATTCAACCAGATTGTCGTAGGATACTTCATCAATAATAGCATTCATGAAATTTGAAAAATCTTCCACCCCACCCATCTTAAGTGATTTTAAATCCTTTGCCATTAATTCTTTAATTTTTGGCCATAGATTATCAGGAATATAAACCCTTGACACTGCCGAACATTTTTGTCCCTGGTATTCAAATCCTCCCCTGATAATGGCAGTAACCACCTGTTCGGGTTTGGCTGAATCGTGAACCATAATAAAATCTTTACCACCGGTTTCACCAACAATCCTGGGGTAGGTTTTATAAATTTGAATGTTGTCGCCAATTTGTTTCCAAATGCTGTGAAACACTTCGGTTGATCCTGTGAAATGGAAACCGGCAAAATCCGGATGAGTGAGTATTTCTTTTCCGGCAACGGGACCTGAGACAAAAACCAGGTTGATCACACCGTCAGGCAATCCTGCTTCGCGGTAAACATCCATAAGAACATGAGCTGCGTAAACCTGTGTTTTGGAGGGTTTCCATACCACCGTGTTTCCCATAATGGCTGGTGCCGTTGGCAGGTTGGCAGCGATTGAAGTAAAATTAAAAGGTGTAAGGGCAAAAACAAATCCTTCCAGAGGTCTTTGTTCCAAGCGATTCCAGGTGTTTGAATCCGATTGTGGCTGGTGTGAATAGATCTCTGCCATATATTGTACATTAAATCTGAAAAAATCAATGGATTCACATGCCGAATCGGTTTCGGCCTGAAAAGCAGTTTTTGATTGCCCAAGCATGGTTGCTGCATTGATCTTATCGCGATAAGGACCGGCTAATAAGCTTGCAGCTTTTAAGAAGATGGAAGCCCTGGCTTGCCATGACATATCAGCCCATTTCTCCTTTGCAATAAGAGCAGCATTAATGGCCATTTTTACATGACTGCCATCTCCCTGGTGGTAGTGTCCTAATATGTGTTTAAAATCGTGGGGCGGACGAATGGCAACCAGGTTTCCTGATTTGATTTCTTTTCCGCCTATGAACATGGGAATTTCAATTTCCTTTGACCGGGCTTCTTCAATGGCTCTTTTTAAGGCTCCCCGCTCAGGTGTGCCGGGAGCATATGATCTTACCGGTTCATTAACCGCTTCCGGAACATGAAAGATTTTTTGTGACATGGTTTTATTTTTTTGGTGCTTTTAATTAGAAAAACTGCCTAAATCTTGAATACTGAAATCTCAAATATCAAAATTCTGCCATAGGCACTCCTTCGGAGTAAGTTACTGAGTAAATTATTCAAAAGGTGGTGTGAAGATACAAAATTTCGTTTCATATTCCATTCCATGTCTACATGTTAAACATAAAAATTCAAACTTCACGATGCGAAATCAGAAATCCGAAATTCCTCTCCCTTTAGCTCTTTCGTCTCTTCGCTCCATGCGCCTTGCATCTTCATTCTCAGCCTCAAACTTAGTATTAGCCTCCATCCCTTCACAGACTCTGCCAGGTTCTTCGGACGCTGGCAGGTCTCTCCCCATCTCCATTTCGCCCACTCGCTCTTTAGCCTCTCCGCTCCATGCGCCTCGCTCTCCGCTCTTAGACTTATATCTTTTTACTTTTCCCTTTTATCTTATTATCTTTATGTTTTGTTAAATAAGCCTGAAGATTAAGTTGATTAATACAGATTATATGTCATACAAATTTACCATCATCTGCGGATTGATTATCCTGGCACTTGTTTCATATACCGGATGTGAAATAGAAGAAGATAATCTTAAAGATCCTACTATTGGATTTAAAGAAAGCAAGAGTTATACCTATAACAATACCTCTGTTCCTGTCGGCGATTCGGTAAAAGTAGGGATTGTTGCTGAGTCGAACGAAGTGGATAATCTAATTTATTTTGAGGTAAAATTGAATGAAGCAACAATTGACAGTTTTTCAATCGATAAACCAAAACTGGATGTTGATATGGCAATTACAAAAGGTGACGCCGCAACGGAAGTTTGGAAATTCAAAGTAATAGATAATGGAGAACGATCCGATTCGGTTTCATTAACGTTAACCCGGGTAAAACGGAAATAAGAGAACTGCCTTCCTGCCAACCAGGTTAATTTGAGGGATTCCTGTTATTAGCTTCCGGATAATTGCGCCTGCCGAAGGCATTCCTGCGGAAGAAAGCAACGTTCAACCCTCGATCAGCAATAGCAGTTTCGGCGCAGTGGTACTTAAACTGCATAATCTACAATAATCCGACCCCTCCGGGGTCGATGTTTTGCTATAACTTATGTCCCGGCCTATCTGTTAAAGGCGTGGCTTAAAAAAGATCCTTAGGGTTTTTTCGCTGCCGGGCGATTAGTTTAGATTTGGAACACTGCAATTATATTATGGTTTATATAAAAGGTTAATGAATTTTAGTGGTCAGACGAGTAGGTTAAAAGAGTCATTTCCGAAGGGTATTAGCAATCTCAACCCCGATCAGTTTGTCGTATCTCGACATGGCTTCCCTGTGGTACACATAAACGATATAATCGTTTTCAGTTTCGTAATGACTACCCTCAATGATGGTATTATCGGCAACTGATAAACCGTGGTGGACAAAAGCATATTCATAATTGTAAAAACCCTGCTTTAACAGCATTCTTAATTCATATGATCCTGATTCAGGATTATACTTCATCCGGTTTGTTTCAGTGCAGTTCCAATCCGATAAACCGCCAAAAACATATACTTCTCCCCTGGTTAGTGGAAATTCATACGGCAGTGTAAAGTATACATAAACATAATCAGCATCGGTCTCACTGTCCCTGCCTTCCTGAACATCTATGTAAAATCTGCCGTTCAAATCATTATGGTAGAAATAGACCTGGTATGGTTTTGGCTCACCGGGGTGAAGTCCAACATGGTAATTCGAAGCAATAAAATCAATATGTTCAATAAATTCCGATTGATACCGAAGGCTCTTTATATCAAAATACCGGTATTCGCATCCCCCCGGGAAAACATTTTCTGATGAATAATCAAAGATCAGTTGAGATTGCCGCAGGAAACCGGGCTTAAGTTCTTTTATCAGGTTATCCCAGCGGTTATTTTGACATATTACCACTTTAATTTCACTGTAAGGATCCCGGACCGGATATCCTTCATAGTTCACAGTGAAATCAATTTCCTGGCCATTCTCCCTGAAATGTTCCAGCATCGGTCGTTTGGAATTTACAATAATGTTCACATGGTTTTCCGTTACAGCAAACCGGCGGGTTAATACCAAATTCTCCTGATCGTAATCCTGATAAACTTTTAAAATATAATTGCCGGAAATCCTGAATTGCACATTTTCATTTGGGAAGGTAAGCGTGTAATGAACGTAATCGACTGTAGTGTTGAAAGATAAACTATAATCAGATATTTGATTTTCAGTAAAGCCGTCAAGAAAATCGGACGGAAAAAGGGAAGAGGGAACCCAATCGTAATCACAATGAATAAAAGTGTAATAGTAATCTTTGGTTTCGGTGCTGAGTTCGTCAAAACTTAATAGCAGTCTGTCATCTGTGTTTAATTCAATAACAGGATATGACAAAACCCAGCCTTCCTTGTGGAGGAGAACAGTCTTTATGTTTTTTTCAAAGATATGATTTGTATGAATAAGGGAATCCGTTTCCGGCAAATTTGCGGCATTAATTATAAAACCATTCAGACTGGCAAACGTTATCAATAATATGTGACTCATTTTATTATAATTGAAAAACTAAACATATTCCTGATTAATTACCTTCGGTGAAATCCACTTCATTCCGGTTCAGGAATTAATCAGAAAGACAAAAGATACCCGCCCGACTGCCCGTCCGACCGGGTCATCCGGGCGGAAACTACTTCTGTCGTTCGGGCAGGAAAGGCAAAAGATAAAAGTAATAATAAGATAGGGTAATTAATCCATACATATTTATTATTTTAAAAGTAATTTGAAAAATTTATCTAAATATATAACTTTCAACTTTTCACCCCGTGAAATAGTGGCGGAGCCCTACCTGTACTTGCCGGCAGGCATTACCGCGGAGCAGTATTTCACGGTGTAAACTTTTGTCTTTTATCTTCTGCATGAATAATGCAGGTATAATGTATTCAAATTTTATGTTTTTGAACATGTGAATAATTTCTGAACTCAGTATTTTAGATGATTTTGAGAAAACAAATCGCGAATTAAGGGCGTAGGAAACAAATAATTCCTAAAGTCTAATTGTTATTATTCTTTATATATGTTATCAAGTTAATTTTTTTATAGTATTTATATTTTTCCAACGCCCTAAACTTTTAATTATCTTTTTTAAAAATGGAATGTTGGAACGTTTGAGCGAACTTGAGAGCGAAAACCTAATGAGCGGGATGTGGGAAAGATTGTGGGAGCGAATAATAATGGAATGATGGAAATTGCTTATAATCAAACAATTTATTTTCCAATTTTCCATTATTCCTGTTAACGATTTTTTAAAATATTATTTTTGTGCTAATTATGATAAAAATGCAAAAATTACCGAGTTCTGAATTTGATTATCTATGATTCAATATTTTGAAAGATGATCGTTAAATAGTTAACAGTTAATTGTTTAAAACAGTTCACCACGATTGTTTTTGAAAATTCAACGTTTGTTTAAACGCAGAGAGAAGTTCCCAACTAACTATTAACGAATAACTTAATAACTTCCTGAAAAATTCAGTTAAACTAAACGTAGTTATATAACAGAATGTAATTTTTCAGGTTACATTGAAAAAGAACAAAATTTATCTATATTTGTCGTTTAAATTAAATTAATAGTTTAATATGCCGGAAGTTATAAAGATCAAAAAGGGTTTAGACATAAATTTAAAAGGCAAAGCCGAGAAAATATTCATCCAATCAGATCCCTCCGAAACTTTTGCAGTAAAACCCATTGATTTCACAGGAATATTTCCCAAGTTAACCGTTAAAGTTGACCATGACGTAAAGGCCGGTTCACCATTGTTTTTTAACAAGTACAAGCCCGAAGTAATTTTTACTTCTCCTGTAAGCGGGAAGGTTGTTGCCATAAACAGGGGAGAGCGAAGAAGGATACTGGAGGTTGTGATCCAGGTAGATAAAGAGATCCGTTATGAATCGTTTATTAAAGCCAATCCTTCGGATCTCGGCAGGGAACAAATTATAGAAAACCTGTTAGAAAGCGGGTTATGGCCGTTTATACGCCAGCGTCCTTACCATATTATTGCCAACCCGGAGGATGAGCCAAAGGCTGTTTTTATTTCCACATTTGATACGGCACCACTTGCACCTGATTATGATTTCGCTCTGAAAAATGAAGCACAACCTTTCCAAACCGGAATTGATGCACTGTCCAAATTAACTTCAGGCAAGGTTCATCTGAGTTTAAATGGTACGTATCCACCTTCCAGGGTATTTGTTGAAGCCAGGAATGTTGAACTGCATTATTTCAGGGGACAGCATCCGGCAGGCAATGTCGGTGTTCATATCCATCACATTGACCCTGTCAATAAGGGAGATATAGTCTGGTTTGTCAATCCTCAGGATGTTGTATCCATAGGCAGGTTATTTGAGAAAGGTATTTATGATGCTTCGAGGATTGTTGTCCTCTCAGGGTCAGAAATAAAATCACCGAGGTACTATAAAACCAAAATCGGTGCATCCATTACAAATTTTGTTGAAGGAAATGTTGAAACGGGTAACCTACGGTACATAAGTGGCAATGTTTTAACCGGCTTGAAGATTCCAAAAGATGGATATATCGGGTTTTACGATTCTCAAATTACAGTGATTCCGGAAGGGGATTATTACGAGTTTTTAGGTTGGGGTTTGCCTGGCTTTGAAAAATACAGTGTTTCCAGATCGTTCTTTTCCTGGTTAGCTCCTAAAAAGGAATACCGTATTGATACAAACCTGAAAGGTGGAAGAAGAGCATTTGTAATGACCGGTGAATATGAAAATGTATTTCCTATGGATATTTATCCAGTGCAGCTATTAAAGGCTATTCTGGTTGAAGACATCGATTTAATGGAGAATCTCGGGATATATGAAGTTGCAGAAGAGGATTTTGCCTTATGCGAATTTGTTTGTACTTCTAAAACAGATGTTCAATCCATTATAAGACAGGGTATTGATCTTATGATAAAGGAATTGGGTTAAAGATAAAGATGATAAAGAAGAATGGACATAGCTTCGCAAATTAATTAAAAAATGTAATAATTAAAATTATCCTGTTAGTTTTGATTTTTCCTCAAGGCTAAGGATCGTGGCATTTATTTTTTTGCCACTAAGACATCCCGGTACAGTCATTCTTCCTTACGGGGCAGGCTAAGGCTCAAAGTTTCACTAAGTAAAAGTTAATTTTTTGTTTATCAATATTTAGTATATCGAACTCACGTAAATTTATTATATCGACAGTTAATGATATGGCAAGATATTAATTACTCCAGTATTCAATGTCAGGTGGAAACCTGCCTGAGGCAGACAGGCACCTGACATCATGTAATGGAACGCTGATGAAGCTGATATAGAGGATAATCACGGATAAAAGAGTAAAATAAAGTTCAGTAGCCCAGACGTTTACGTCTGGGGTTTAGAAATATTTTATTAAATGATAGGGCGTTTACGCCCTTAAAAAACTATATTATGTCACATACTTTTCATAAAATCTGGCTTCATTTTATTTGGTCCACAAAAAACCATACTCCATTGATTACAAAGGATTTAAAAACAAAATTAATCTGGCATATTAAGGAGTATGGAAAAGAAAACAATATTTATGTTGATACGGTTAATGGCAC
>JAUWBB010000385.1 GCA_030605195.1 Bacteroidota bacterium | reverse complement strand
TTATCTGTTTCTCCATCTCAGGTGCAAAAAGTCAGGGATTATATTAAGAACCAGGAAGAACATCATCGAAAAATGACCTATCAGGAAGAAGTTGAAAAATTTATGGTTGCATATGGAATTCAATTTAATAAATAAGGACGTAAACGTCCTTGATCAAGCATTATTCAATATTAGATCCCAACCATAAATGGTTGGGCTATGGAATGATAACTACTTTATTTCTAATTGAACTCAACCAAATAAATCCCGAATGTCAGGTGGAAATCAGCCTGAGGCAGACAGGCACCTGACATCAATGTAAATAAACCCCGACAGAGTTCTGCCAAAGGCATTCCTTCGGAACAACCATTTCGTGAACAAAGTGAACGGAATGTCTCATGAGCAGGTTTGAGCGAACGACTGTGAGAGCGAATAAACCCTGTAGGGGTTCTACATGAACAAAGTGAGTAAATTCCAATACATTTAATTATCTTTGTCGGGCAAAAAATTATCAATTCGTTAAATCGTTAAGCTGAAAAAACTATGAAAAAGCTTTCTTTAGTGATCAATATTGTCATTGGTGTTGCAATAATTGTACTTTATGTTTTGCATTTTACAAGTTCCGGAAAGGTAACAAATGAGAAAAGCGAAGTTAACGGTTTGGAAAGTATTAAAACGGAATTCCCATCTATTGCTTTTGTAGATTTTGATACACTGTTGTTTAAGTATGATTTTTACTATGATTTGCAGAATGATTTGGAAGAAAAACGGAATACCTCCGAGGCTGAACTAAATTCAAGATCCAGAGCTTATGAAAAAGAGGCGGTTGATTTCCAGGAAAAAATCCAGAAAGGTTTATTAACGCGGTCAACTGCCCAGCAACTGGAGCAACAACTTCTCCAGGAGCAGCAAAATTTACTGCAACTCAGGGATAATCTGTCTCTTCAACTTATGGAAGAGGAACAGGTGATGAACCGGCAGATCGTGAACAACATTATGGAATATTTAAAAGAATACAATAAGCAGCATAATTACCAGTACGTGATCAGTTACCGTTTTGGAGGCCCTCTTTTATTTGCGCATGACAGCCTTGACATAACCAGGGAGGTAGCTGAAGGAATAAATGAGAAATATAACCGGGAAAAGAAAAAATAATTTGTCCTTCCAGCCATAATGGGTTTTGCCGATACCTATCTTAAGAAGCAAAAAAACTTTACCCGGTCAATAAAAGAAGAGCCGGATAAAGGCATTAATCTTATTGTTGTTATTCCCTGTTATAATGAACCGGATCTGGTTCGAAGCCTTGATTCCATTTGGAATTGCACCCGGCCAATATCTGCTGTAGAGGTTATTGTTGTGATAAATTCTTCCGTTACCGATCCCAAAGAAGTTAAAGATCAAAATTTTTTCACTTTAAAGCAATTGAAGGAATGGGAAAAAACGCACAGGAGTGAAACATTCCGGTATTATGCTGTTTTCAGGGATTGTTTACCAGCGAAATACGCCGGAGCAGGATTGGCACGCAAAACAGGTATGGATGAAGCCGTTTGCAGGTTTAATCTCCACGATAACCCCCAGGGAGTAATAATTTCTTTTGATGCCGATGCAACTTGTGAACCAAACTACCTTGTCGAAATTGAGAAAACGTTTCGTCGCTTTCCCAAAGTAAACGGATGTACCATTTATTTCGAACATCCGATTCATGGCGACCAATTTCCTCCGGATGTATATCGCGGTATCACTCAATATGAGTTATACCTGAGGTATTATTTTCAAGGGTTGAAACATGCAGGATTACCTTTTGTTTTTCATACAGTGGGTTCATGTTTTGCTGTCAAGGCCACGGGTTATGTAAAGGCAGGAGGGATGAACCGGAAGAAAGCAGGTGAGGACTTTTATTTTTTTCAGAAATTATTTCCCCTGGGAAATATTCGTGAAATCAACACAACAATGGTGGTCCCTTCCCCACGGCCTTCTGACCGTGTGCCTTTTGGCACGGGTCCTTTTATTCATAAGTTTTTGAAGGATCCAACCATTGAATACATGACTTACAATTTCGGAGCATTTGAATTGTTAAGGAGCTTTATTTTTCAAACCGGTCGATTTTACAAAACAAAAGAAAAGGATATTGTCAATATTCTTGTCTCTTTCCCTGACTTTTTACAGGAATTTCTACATAATGTCGGGTTTGTTGCCCGAATGGATGAAATAAACAGGAATACCGCAACATTCAAGGCATTTAAAAAGAGATTTTTTCTTTGGTTTAATGCATTTATGGTTCTGAAATTCTTGAATATCGTTCATGAGAAGTATTTACATAAGATACCGGTAAGTATGGCAGCAGGGGATTTGCTAAGGGCTTTAGATTATAATGGGAGAATACCTGGAGGAGCACAAGAACTATTGGAGATTTTCAGAAAAATTGAAAAGGAAAATAGCCCAGACATTTACGTCTGAGGTTGAATAAATTAAGGATAAAATAATCCTATGGTTAATAATAGAGTTTAAGTAAAATAAAGTTTAGTAGCCCAGACGTTTACGTCTGGGGTTTAGAAATATTTTATTAAATGATAGGGCGTTTACGCCCTTAAAAAACTATATTATGTCACATACTTATCATAAAATCTGGCTTCATTTTATTTGGTCCACAAAAAACCATACTCCATTGATTACAAAGGATTTAAAAACAAAATTAATCTGGCATATTAAGGAGTATGGAAAAGAAAACAATATTTATGTTGATACGGTTAATGGCAC